>NZ_SCTN01000457.1 GCF_004297345.1 Aquabacterium sp.
GTGTGGCGGCCAAGAAGGCTAGCAGCCCTCCCTTGAGGGCTGGTCTATTTAAGCCGGACATAAGGTGTGACAGGTCATATCCGCGAATGATATGCAAAGCATGGATGAGTCAACAGCCAACGTCTATTTTGCGGCACGCGTAGGCTACGCCCCCTTTGGGTCGGGAGGTGTCCTACAGCATTACGCCAACGCCAGTCACAATCTCGACTCCCTGGGAGTCAGTGTGTTTCAGTTCCTGCTTTGTCTGAACCGTGGGCCGCATCGGCGCAGGCCCTCCCATCGTCGATCAATGAACTAGAGTTCGAGAAAAAGCAGTGCAATTGGTAGCACGGAGAAGAGTGCGAACGCAACCACCCTCAAACGCAGATCGACAGCTTGGACTCTCTGCAAGAATCCGTTAGTGGGCTGCTGCGGATCCATTAGGTGCCCAAGATACCAGAGGGAAAAGTTGAGTGTCATCGCCTGAAAGACCAGGAACGCGCCTCCAGTCCCTAGGAGCCAAACCCGCCATAGCTCAATTGACTTGGGGAGCGCGGCAAGCCCCACGGCCATCTGCCCACACAGCAAGCCAAGCGTCAGCCCTCCGATGGCATATGTGTTAGTCAAAACTTGATAGGCAGCGTTTGCAAGGCGCTTTGATCCAGGCATCAGTATGTTGAGGCCAACAAGTATCAGTGCGAGTGTGCCAATGACATTCCAAAGATGCGGACCAATCCCTTCACCGATTGCGGCCTCAAGGTATTTGGACGGAACGTGTTCTTTAAATGTGGCAACGGCAATGACTGTCAAAAATGAAGGAACAGCCCAGTAGCCAAGAACTCTCGCCGCGTCTCTGATGATGACTGGAGACCAGAGAGCTGTTGAGTCGAAATGGGACAACTGCTGTCGAAGATATTCCTTGATTGCGTTCATGGTTGGTCTCTGGCTTTTGTGCGTGCCCAACTTCCGCGACAGAGGCAAATGGCCTCCGCGTTGTTCCTGGCTTTGGCTTGACTATAGCGAACCACCTCTTAAACGGACATGCGCTGTCAGTTGACTAAGGGCATGGCTACTCAAGGAGTCAATAACCATTAGCACGTTGGCGCCTCCGGCAAGGAGGTGCCCAAGCCGAACTTGACCGCTGATCAGCAGTCCTGTTAGCTCGGGTGGCAGGTTATGTCTGCGAACGATTTCGGCAAGTTCTGTGCGGAACTCGCTTCCTCTTAACGGCGTAGTCGACGGGTCAAATAGGTCGCGGGTGTTGGGGTACTGGTGCATCAATAGCGCACAGCGACCGGCATCTGCCGTGTGCTCCCAAGCAAATGCTGTGATCGCCATCCACAGTTGAGCGCTAACTGGCGCATTCCCTTCGCGGAACAGCCTCGTTGTGGTTTTCGGGCAGATGGTCGTTTGGAGCAAGTTTTTCAACTCTGCCAAATCGTTAACGGCCCACCAGTCAAGAAATTGATCTAACAGGGTTTCTGCATCGGTTTGCGCCAACTGAATGATGTGCCGTAGCAGGGCTGCTCTGATCTCTGGTTCCAACTCGGGAGCTTGTCCGTTTAGCGCGCGAACAGTCAGGTCAGCTAAGGCGTTGTAGCCATCGCTCTTGAGGGGGGAAAGCGATGACCGGCTGTTCAAGGAGCCGCAGTGACCACAAGGATCACTGGGGAGAGCCCACTTGTCTTTCCCGCCGAAGGCGCTGCCGCAGTCCGCACACTCGTCGTGGAGCACCTCGTCATGTTGGTGACAAAACCTTATGGCAGGGACTTGATGCACGACGCGCCAGTGGCCTGTTCCGTGTGTCTCAAGATCGCTCAGTACGCAACTCCTGCAAAGGCGAAGTCTTCGGGACGGTTTGACCCATTGATGGAGTACAGGCAGATATCGGAGTCGCGCGGCGTCGTTCCCATTCGCGATGGCATTGCGCCAAAGAGGAACAACCTGAGTTGAAGCAAGTGCAGCTATCAACGGAAACATGGAGTGCTTCTCCAGGATTGTTTCCGGCGACGTTGTACCGTTGAGAACAGTACGGCTGAGCGTTGCAGCGCGATAGCCAAACCGGCTTTGCAGTGACCCAGCTCCACCGGCCATGCTCCGGATGGCTGGAGTCACGTCAGGAATTCTGCTAGCCCGCCAGCACGCCAGTTCGATGGATGCAATCGTGGCGTCTTTTGGGAAGGTCGGAATCATCAGCTAGATCAAGGGCTTTTGAGACTCTGTTTTCGAAGGCAAGTTTGCGGCTCGCATGCGGCAGCCCAATTTTTGAAACTTTGCGAAGCTGCGGCTACGCCAAAAGAGTCGTGATTTCCTAGGAAGCGGTTTTGAAACTTTGTTATCCGTTTCCTCAGCTGAATATGACGCGACGGCCCGTAGCCTAGCACTGACTGCTTGCGGCTATGCTGTACGCGCGCGGGCAAGACCGCACCAGCACATCAAGCAACGCCATAAGAGGAGGACGCCATGGGTACCGACAAATCAAGCACGATCGATGGCGCAGACGGCCGCCCGCGTTGTCGATGGTGCGCCGCTGCACCGGAGTTCGAGGCGTATCACGATCAAGAGTGGGGCTTTCCGGTGGCCGACGATGTGCGCCTGTTCGAGAAAATCTGCCTGGAGAGCTTTCAGTCGGGTTTGAGTTGGCGAACCATTTTGGCCAAACGACCCGCGTTCCGGCAAGCCTTTGATGGCTTCGATTTCCACAAGGTAGCGCGCTATGGCGAGCGCGAGGTCCTACGCCTGCTGGCTGATGAAGGCATCGTGCGCCATCGCGGCAAGATCGAATCCGTGATCAACAATGCCCGGTGCGCCGTGCAGTTGCAGGCCGAGTGCGGCTCGCTGGCGGCCTACTTCTGGCGATACGAGCTGGATCCGGCCAAGGCGGCTGAGCCGCAGACCGCATCCACTGCGCCTGAGTCGATCGCTTTGTCCAAGGATTTGAAAAAGCGAGGTTGGAAGTTTGTCGGGCCCACGACGGCATATGCCTTCATGCAGGCCATGGGCCTGGTGAATGACCATGCGCGGGCTTGCATCATCGCGCCCCAGGTGGCCAAGGCGCGGCGAGGCTTCAAGGTGCCGGGCATTGCCGCAGGCAAAGGCAGTGCATGAGCGCATTCAACGCGCCTGCGTTCAACGTATCGGTGCCACCGTCGGTGTGATGTACTCACGCACCAGTTCACGAGCGCGATGCAAGCGGCTCTTGACCGCCCCCGCCGGCTCGCCCAGGCGTTGGGCAATTTCTGCGATGGTGAGCTCCTCAAAATCGCGCAGCAGAATCACTTCCAGGTAATGCGCTGGCAGCGATTCCAGCGCATTGGCCAGGTCGATCCGCAGGGCATCGTCACTGCGCAGCGCCAGTTGCTGCTCAACGATGTCGTCCTCCAGGCGCTCGTGGCGCATCATCATCCGCGCCAGCCGTTGACACTCGCGCTTGATGACCACGAACAGCCAGGATGAAAACGCCACGGCGGCGTTCAGGCCCTGTACCTTGCGTGAGATGGTCAGAAGGGACTCCTGTACCGCGTCGTCCACATCACTGGCGTGGCAGTGGCGGCGGGCATATCTTCTGGCATCAGCCTGGCACATGGCCAGCAAGCGGGCGATCGCGCTGGGATCACCCGTCTGTGCGGCCAGAATCAAGGGGGCGGCATCGGCTGGCGCAGCCATGTCAATGGCCTTTATCAAGCTTGCGGCCCACCATGGCGCACATCGGGCAAAAGCCGATCAGGCCAGTCATGGCCGTCATCACACCCATGGCACCTGCGCCCACAGCCCATCCAGCCCCACCCCAATTGGCTGCGGCGTAGGCCAAGGCCAAGGCACCCATGATCAGGCGGATGGCACGTTCCCAGTTGGGTACATTTTTCACGTAAAACATCTCTAGCTCCTTTGCGAGTTCAGGTTCAAGGTCGACCCTCACACGCTAAGAGGCGCCAGCGCGGTGAAACGGTTCGCGTTGCGGAGGCTTTTTTTCAAGGCCTGTTGGCCGACCCCGTCACAGCCAGCCCTGCTGGATGAATGTCATGACCGGGTAACACCGGTTTTCCAGTTCGTGGGTCATCGCAGCTTTGATGATCTGGTCCACACCATGTGCGTAGGGTGCATCGCCAAAGACCCGTGTTTCCAGCTTGACGCTGCAAGGGCCATCCTGAATCAGGATCTGGTGATAGGCATGGCGTGCGAGGTCGGCGTCGGCGATCTGGCATTGCGCTTTTTGAACTTCGGGATCGCGCACGGAATGGATGTCATCGGTCGCCACCCCGAGCGAGTGGGCGATGTTCACTGCTGTGCCTGGCACCGAGGTTTTCGTCGCCTGATGCGATTCCATGACCTGGATGGCGTAGGGACGGAACATCGGGCCAGCTTGCTCCAGCATGGCCATGAACTTGAGCATCAGGATGTTCGTGTTGGGGCACAGCACAACGGGAAAGCCGCATGACATGCTCTCAATGCGTGACCCGGTCGATAGCTCCAGCAGCGTCGAGCGTGTGGCTTCGCAATAGGCGACGATGTCTTCCAGTTCTCGGCCGGAACCTGCGTGCACCACGATGGCTTGTTCTGCCGTGCGGGGCCGATCTGCCCAAGGCTTGACTTGATAGTCGGCGCTCTTGCTCAGCAGTTGGCACAGTTCAGTGGCCAGCTTGCCTGTTCCGGCGATGATGACTTGCATGGTGGGGCTGCCGTGGTCTCTTGGGGCATGCAGCTTAGCAGGCCCGTCGGTTTCAGCCTCGGCCCATCACACGGTGCGCGGGTCTATTCAGGGTCGATTTCATTCGGTATTTGCAGCGTCGAGAGGCAGAGTGCGCGCGTCGCTGCATCCAGATCGACGGCGGCATGGGCCAGGCAGGCTCGCGCCACGCGTTGAGCTTCCTTGGTGGCCTTCTTGTGGGTGTAGATCTGCAGAAGCCGTTCGTAGGGGACGCTGCCGGCGAACATGTCGGTCACATTGGTTTCGTAGATTTCCATGGCCGCGTCTTCCTGGTCTTGCCCTTCCAGCAGCCGCGCATGCGTGTTGCGCAATTCGAATGTGCGCTCCATCTCCTGCACCATCAGACGCAGGTGCGCGGTGTCTGTGCGGCCCGCGTCCAAGGCAATGTCCAGCTCGCGGCGAGCGTCATTGAGCCGCAACTGCAGTGGCCGCCTGTCGCTGGCCTTGTCTGCTTCATGTGCGCCGGCCACGGTCAGGAGCCGGTACATTTGACCGAGTACACCCATGTCAACGTCTCCATGCGCGCTTGGAGAGGTGATTTTGCGCCTCCTTTGTGCTGAGCGGGGCGTGAATATGTCCGGGCTCGGCAAGGCAATTGGGGCTTTTGGCGCAAGGGCGCCATCGGCTTGAGGCGACTTGAATGGGCTACTGGCGTGGCTCGAATGGCAGCAGGGCCTTGGCCGCCTCGATGCGCAGATGAAGCGCCACTGTTTCGTTGTTCATCACGCTCAACAGAAACTGCCTGGGATCGCCGTGCTGTGTGGCCAATGTGGTCTGTGACGCGGGTATGGTCGATGCCAATGGCACAGAGGTCGAAACGGTGAGCCGGGCCATGGCCGCATCCAGGTCGAGTGCCGTGATGCTGTTCACTTTGGACAGCAGATCTGCCTGCCCCTCGCGATTGGGCGGCAGATCCAGCCAGGGCGTGTCGTTGAACATGGGCGCCAGATCGGGGGCCAGAAAAGCGGTCCACTGATCGCCCTGCACCTCGACAGGAGGCAGTTGTGCGTCGTGTGTGGCTGCATCAACGGGTTGTGTGTGCACACGGTGTGGCGGCACGGCAGCCAGGTACCTCGCTTGCAACGCGACCATGAAGGCTGCTGCCTGGCTGGCGTGCACAGGTGTTTGCAGCGAAAACCACAGTTGATACGCATCCTTGCCGTTGACCGCGATGGCCGGTGCCGGCAGGCCGAAATCGGCTTGCACGCCTTGCCAGACGGCTGACAGCTGTGACCAGTCAGCAGGTTGCCCCAAGGTCATGACCATGGCGCGCACTTGGCCATGATCATCGATCAACCGAAGGGGCTGCTCCCCCACGCCGTAAAGGCGATGTAGTTGAGACTGAAGGCGGCTCATCGTGCATCTTCCTTGCGTGGCGCGGCCTTGGCGCCAAAGGGGCAGTAGCCTGGCTTTGGGCCGATCTGCGGGTGTTTGCGGCAGGTGTTGGGGCGCTTGTCGTAAACCTTGCATCGGCGCGTTTGGGCATCCAGAAAATGGCAGTCGCCATTGGCCCGTCTGGCCAGCGTGAAGACCTCGTACTTGAAGTTGAAGTGCTGCACCAGACCCGCCTTGGTCAGCCGTTTGGCGATTTGCTTGGGCGCTTCATGTTCCGCCTCGAATGGATCGACCAATTCGAGCCGAACCAGATCCGGCAGGCGCACCTCGACCGGCATGGTGCAGCAATTGGCCATGCAGTTGTCGCACAGGCCATTGCGGTAACGGGTCCAGGTGTCGGTGCGGTCAACGTCAACGATGTAGATGGAAGACTTCATGGCAAGGGGCGAAACGCGGCAAGCCGTATTGTGCCCAAGTGCTGGCGCTGCAATGCCTGCATACTTGGGCCCACTGTTTTGGGCTCCTTTCTTCTATTGGCTTTCATGACTGATTCCACCTATGCACGTCAACAGCTTGACCAGCTGCTGCAGTTGATGACCTTGCGTGACGCAGGTAACGATCACTTCCTCGCCGAGAGCGACAACATCGGCACGCCTGCCGTGTTTGGCGGACAAGTGCTGGGCCAATCTCTGCAGGCCGCCCAGCTGACAGTGGAGGCCGACAGGCCCGTGCACTCCTTGCACGCCTACTTCCTGCTGCCAGGCGAGCATGCGCCCATCGATTACGAGGTCACCCGCGTACGTGATGGCCGCAGCTTCAGCATGCGGCGGGTCGTGGCGCGTCAGGGTGACAACATCATCTTCGAGATGAATGCGTCTTTCCAGGCAGCGTCGGAAGGCGTTGAGCATCAAGCTGCCATGCCGCAAGTAGCGGGCCCTGAGGGGCTGCAAAGCGAGCACGAGCTGCGTCAGGCCATCATCCCGCATCTGCCGCCTTACTTCCATGACAAGACACTGGCACCGCGTGGCCTGGAGTACCGTCCTGTCGCACCGGTCGATCTGATGAACCCGCCCAAGCGTGAGGGCCAGATCGCCATGTGGGTGCGCACCATGGACACCTTGCCGGATGACCCGGCTGTGCACCGTGCCTTGTTGGCCTACGCATCTGATCATGGCTTGTTGCTGGCCGCGATCGCACCGCATGGCCTGAGCTTGTTCCGTGGCGAGGTGCGTTTGGCCAGCCTGGACCACGCCATGTGGTTCCATCGCGATTTCCGGCTGGATGACTGGTTGCTGTATGTGTTCGATTCACCGAGCGCCAGTGGTGCGCGTGGCCTGTGCCAGGGGCGCTTCTATGCCCGCGACGGCCAGATGGTGGCCTCGGTGATGCAAGAGGGTATGGTGCGGCCCTGGATCAGGCGCTGAAGATCGTCGTGTTTTTTTGAAAGCGCTGTCAACCGGGCTTCAAACGCGGTCGTTAAGGAACCATGGCTGACCAAAAGCCACATCAACCGGCTCCAGTAGCCAACTTACTGAAAGGTTCCATCATGAAGAAGTCCATCGTCATCGCTTCCGTTCTGGGTCTGTTCGCTGCTGCTTCCTTCGCTCAAGCGCCTGCTGCCGCCCCTGCCAGCGCCGCTGCCGCCAGCGCACCTGCTGCCAAGGCTGAGCACGCCGCGAAGAAGCACAAGGCTGCTCACAAGGCCAAGGCTGCCGCCAAGGTGGAAGCCGCAGCTTCTGCTGCCAGCAAGTAAGCCTCGCCTCTACCGTGTCAGCGCTTTGACACGGGTGGTGATGCTGCCAAAGGCCGGGTTCATCCCGGCCTTTTTTCATGGGCGCGCCGGTTGTGTTCGTCAGAACAACACGTGCTGAGCGGTGCCTTGCAAACGCGTCACGGTGTAGAGGTCCAGTTGCCCCAGGTTCAAAGCGGGCACCAGCGAGAAACGGTGTGATGCGGTGATGCCATCGGTATGGATCTGCGCACTGTTCTGGTTGAGCAGATTCACCCGAGGGATGAGCACGCTGAATGAGGTGGAACCCGCATCGACGGTGAGTTGAATCGTCACGCTGACCAAGGTGCCCAGATCGCATGGCACTGTGCGGATCTGATCGCCCGAGTAGTTCAGGTTGTGATGACTGTCCTGAAAGTGGAGGTGTGGTTTGCCGTCCAGGCCGCTGGTGGCATAGGTGATTTGCATGCCACCGCCTGAGAGGTGGAAAAGGTTCGGGGCAACGAAATTGCTGGGCATGATGAGACTCCAAGTGGGTGAGTTGCAATGCCAGCAATGTGAGCCTGCGCATGAAGTGTGCACATCCCTAGTTACGCCCTGTGCGCCCCCTAGCTTGTCAGTGATGCTCGGCGTGATCACTGTGCGCGTTGTCCTTGCTCGCGAATGGTGTGAAGCGGGCTTGCTGCGCAACTTGCCCCGCCAGGGTCACGCTCACGATGGCTTTGAGGTCTGGTGTGGCGGCGTAGACGGCCTGTGCGCTGAGCTTGTTGTCACCATCCGGTGTGAGCGGCGCACTGACCTTGGTCTTGCCATACAGGATTGTGATGGTGCCGCTGGCGCCAGCGGTGCTTTGCTTGTTGCCGGCATGGTCGGTCACGTAAACGGCGGCGGGTTTGTCTTGGGCCTCTGGTGGCGTCTTGCTCAATACCAGTTCCAGGTGCACGGGGCCTGCCATGCGCAATTGCCCGCCGTGAGGTGCCTTCACGGTATCGAGGTAGGCGTCGTCATGGGCGAGTGCGGGTGAGGCTGCGGCCCAACTCAGCATGGTTGCCGTGAGCGTGAGGACGATGTAGCGGCGAAGGTGGTGCTTGCGTGTCATGTGGGTCTCCTGGTGAGTGCAGATAGGGGTCAAAAACTTGGGGCTGTCGTCACGATCGCGTCTTGGGGCTGCTGGATTTTCGCGATGGCCTCGGCTTGTATGCGTGCCAGCGGTGCTTGCCCCCACAGCCAGAACATCACAGGCGTCAGCAGGGTGTCGAGCAAGGTGGCGCTGATCAGGCCGCCGAAGATCACCACGGCGACGGGATGCAGCACTTCCTTGCCAGGCGCCGACGCAGACATCAGCAAAGGAAACAGCGCAAAGGCAGCGACCAGTGCGGTCATCAGCACCGGTGTGAGCCGCTCCAGCGAGCCGCGCACGATCATGGCCTGATTGAAGGTCTCGCCTTCATGCAGGCAAAGGTTGATGTAGTGACTGATCTTGAGGATGCCGTTGCGGGTGGCGATGCCCGTGAGTGTGATGAAACCAACCAATGCCGCGATCGACAAAGGCTGGCCTGACAGCCACAGCGCCACCACGCTACCGACCAATGCCAGCGGGATGTTGCTCATGATGATGGCGCTCAACACGGCCGAGCGGTAGCGGCTGTACAGCACCATGAAGATCAGCATCAGCGAGATCGCGCTCAACCAGGCCATGCGTTGCGCGGCCTGTTCTTGCGCCTGGAACTGTCCTTCCAGCGCGGTGAAGTAGCCGGGCGGCAGAGCGTGTGCCGTCAGTGCCGAACGGATGTCCTTGATCACGGCGGTCTGATCACGACCTGCTGTGTTGGCCGAGATCACGATGCGTCGGCGTGCATTTTCTCTGTTGATCTGGTTGGGACCGTCACCGTCTTCGATGCGCACCAGTTGCGACAGCGGCACCGGCCCATTGGGCGTCTCGATCAGGACTGTGGACAGGCGAGCAGCCTGGCGTTGGGCTTCTGGCAGGCGCATGACCATGTCGAAGCGCCGATTGCCCTCCAGTACCTGGCCCAGCTTCTCGCCTTCGATCAGCTCTTGCAGTGCGCGCAGGAGCTTGCCCGGCGCCACGCCCAGTCTGGAGGCGGCTTCGTAATCGACGTGGAGCTTGATTTGTGGAATGAGCACCTGCTTTTCGATCTGCAAATCCGTGAGGCCGGGGATGGCTTTCAAGCGCGTTTGCAGATCGCTGGCCAGGCTGCGCAGTGTGTCCAGGTCATCGCCGTAGATTTTCAGCGCGATCTGCGCCCGTACACCTGAGAGCAGGTGATCGAGGCGGTGCGAGATGGGCTGACCAATGCTGATCACGGCAGGCAGCACGGCCAGGCGTTCGCGCAGGTCGCTCAGGATCTGATCGCGTGAACGATCCGAGTCGCGCAGGTCCACATCGATCTCGGAGGCGTGCACGCCTTCTGCATGCTCGTCCAGTTCGGCGCGGCCGGTGCGGCGGCCAACCTGGGTGACTTCGGGCACGCTGCCAATCAGGGATTCAGCCAGGCGACCGATGCGGTCGGACTCGGCCAGCGAGGTGCCCGGGTTGAGTTGCAGGCTCAGCGTCAGCGTGCCTTCGTTGAAGGGCGGCAGGAAGGCGCGTGGCATCCAGGCCAGTGAGGTGGCTGCAGTGATGGCGGCCAGTGCCGCCATCAACAGCAGTGCCCGGCCATGTTGGAAGGACCATCGCAGCAGGCGTTCGTCCAGTCGCTTGAGGTGGCGCACCAGCGGTGTGTCTTGATGGGCTGCGGGCATGCGCTGCACAAGGCCGGGCAGCAGGTAGTGCGCCAGAACAGGGGTGACCGTGATCGACACGATCATGCTGGCCAGGATGGACACGATGTAAGCCAGGCCCAGTGGCGTGAACAGGCGGCCTTCGATGCCGGGCAATGCAAACAGTGGCACGAACACCAGCACGATGATGAAGGTGGCGTACACGATGGCCGAGCGCACTTCCAGTGTGGCCGCAGCAATCACCTCGATGGCGGGGCGTGGCGAGGCGGCCGTGCGATTGAGTTGAAGGCGGCGCAAGACGTTTTCCACGCCAACCACGGCGTCGTCCACCAGTTCGCCAATGGCAATGGCCAGGCCGCCCAGTGTCATCGTGTTGATGGACAAGCCCATGTAGTGAAAGACCAGGGCCGTCACCAGCAGCGACAGCGGGATTGCCGTCAGCGAGATGAGCGTGGTGCGCACATTGAGCAGGAAGAGGAAGAGCACAACGGCCACCAGCACCGCACCGTCACGCAAGGCTTCTTCGACATTGCGCACAGAATGTTCGATGAAGTCGGCCTGCCTGAACAGGAATTGCGGCGCGGCCATGCCGCTGGGGCGAGCGCGGGCCAGCTCGGCCACGGCCTTTTCTACATCCTGCGTGACCTTGACACTGTCGGTGCCGGGTTGCTTCTGGACCGACAGGATCACGGCGGGTTTGGCCTGGTAGCTGGCGTCACCCCGCTTGTTGGCGGGCGCCAGGCTGACTTGCGCCACCTGCACGAGCATGATGGGCTGGCCATGGTTGGTGCCCACCACCACCTGCTTGAGGTCTTCAATGCGGTTGGTGCGGCCCAGTTGTCGCACCAGGTATTCGCGACCATTCGCTTGCAGGAAACCGCCGCTGGTATTGCTGCCGAAATCACGCAGCGCGAGGGCCACTTGTTCGCGCTCGATCCCCAATGCCTGCAGGCGTTCTGGCTGGATCTCGATGCGGTACTGCTTGACTTCGCCACCAATCGGGATCACCTGCGCCACGCCGGGAATGGTCAGCAGGCGCGGGCGCATGACCCAGTCAGCGTAATCGCGGACCTGCATGGGGCTGACCTGAGCCGGATCAGCCGGCAAGGCGATCAACAGGATCTCGCCCATGATGGATGAGATGGGCCCCAGTTGGGGCGTGATGCCTGCTGGCAGTTGCTCGCGCACCAGGCCAAGTCGTTCGTTGACTTGCTGGCGGTTGAGGTGGATGTCGCTGCCCCAGTCAAACTCGACATTGATGACGGACAGACCGATGCCGGAGACCGAGCGCACACGGCTCACGCCGGGCATGCCGTTCATGCTCGATTCGATGGGGATGCTGATCTGCTGCTCGACTTCTTCAGGGGCCATGCCGCCGGCTTCTGTCAGCAGCGTGACCGTGGGTTTGTTCAGATCCGGGAAGACGTCAATGGGCATCTGGCGCACGGTGAAGGCACCGTAGAGCACCAGCAGCAAGGCCACGGCCAGCACGATCAGGCGCTGGCGCAGGCTGACATGGATGAGGGCGTCAAACATGATTCGTCCTGGTTGGCTCAGCGTACCTGGCTAAGCAGGTTGGCACCTTCGGTGACCACGCGGTCACCATCCTGAAGGCCCTTGAGCACGATCACGGTGGCGTCATCCAGCGGTGTGGTGCTGACGATGTGGGGTGTGAAGCGCTCGGCTTGTTCATGCAGCCAGACCATGGTGTCGCCGCTGGGCAGGCGTTGCAGTGCGGCGCGGGGGATGGCCATGCCGCGCAAGGCCTGTCTGGTCTGTGCGGTGATCTTGAGCGTCTGGCCAATGGCCAATGGCGTTTGGGTCTGCACGACGCGGAACAGCACGGGCATGGCCTGGTCGCGCAACTGGCGGCCCGCGCCGGCAAAGCGCAAGGCGATGCTGCCGCCGTTGGGGGCGCTGGCCGTGGCTTCGCTCAGGCCATCTAGCTGGCTGGCGTCATAGGCGAGCGCTTCGATCATCAGGCGACTGGGGTCCATGATGTCGAACACCACGTCGTGGGCTTCGATAACCTGGCCCAAAGTGGCGCTGCTGCTGGCGATGACACCGCTGACCGGTGCCAGCAAAGGCTCGGGTGCGTTGAGGCTGCCGCGCACGGCGTCGCGGCGCTGCTTCAGAGCATCGCGTTCGATACGGGCGGCCTCAATGTCCTTGCGGGCAATGGCGCCTTCGAGCTGGGTGTAGCGGTCGAGTTTGCGCTCGGCCAGGGCGTACTGGGCATCGAGTTCTGCCAGCGTGGCTTGCTGGTTGCCGCGTTCCACGCTGGTGACGGCGGGATGCAGATAGGCCAGCACCTGGCCTTTGCTCACGCGTTGGCCCAGCACGGGCAGGCCTTGTGGGCCGGCTTCGATGCGCCCGGTTTGCGTGGTCTGGACGCGGCCGCCGGCATTGGGGTCCGGCAGCACCTTGCCATTGAGTTCAATGGCTTGCGGGTGGTTTTGCGTGCTCGTGCGGATGGTTCGCAGGCCCAGGCGGTATTGGGCGGGCTTGGGTATCCACAGGCTGCCGTCGGGCAGGCGCTGTGGTGCGGTGCCGGATGCGGCGGTGGGCGTTGACTGAGTTGGAGCGTGCTCGCCATGGTCTTCGCCACCATGGGCCCACACGGCTTGCGCAAGCGACAGACACAAGGCCGCGCACAGGCCATTCAGGATGCGGACGGGTGTCATGCGGACTCCTTGGAGACGGATGTTGATGCGGGGCGCAGGCGGCGCCAAGTGATGCCCAAGGCAATCAGCAATCCCGCTGCAGCAGCCAGCCAGGGCCAGCGAGACGATGCCTGGGGCGCTTGTGGGCCGCTGTGATCGCTGGCGTGCGTCTGTGCTTGCTCGTGGGGTGCATCGCTTGCGCCGACGTCCAGCGTGGCGTCCATCAGATCAGCGCCGGCTGCGCTTTGAACGGTGATCGTCAGTGGATAGCGACCGGGTGAGGCCAAGGCCGGTGCTGGCAAGGTATAGACGCCGGGTTCCACGGCCTTGGCCGTGCCTTTGAATGCACCGCTTTCTACCTCGATGCTTGCGCCCTCAATGGGCGCATTGGTGTCCGCGTGATCAAGGTAGAGCGTGAGGGTGGGCTTGGCACCTGCTTGCATCACGGCGACCAGCTCGAAGCTGTCGGTCTGTGCGGTGGCGCGTGGTGCTGCCAGCGTGGCTGGCGTGTTGATGGCGGCAGGTTCGTCGCCATGGTCTTCGCCGCCGTGGGCCCACGCTGATGGGCTGAGCAGTGCGGTGGTGGCGATGGCCAAGGCCAGTGGCCACGCGGGCAAAAGTGGCAATCTCATGGCTGAGCCTCCTCGGGCAGCAGGCCCAGG
>NZ_SCTN01000458.1 GCF_004297345.1 Aquabacterium sp.
TCTGCCCGGAAATCATGGGCACCTTGTGCACCTCCGGGAAGCTGGCCTGATAGCCAATGATGCCGTGGCAACCGATGCACATCGCCACCTTGGATTTGGCCGCAGCCGCATCGCCGGGTTTGGCGTCCTGGGCCATGGCCCCCGAAGCAATGAGACCTGCGAAAGTGATCAGGCCAAGATGTCGAATGATTTTGTTGGGCTGTGTTTTCATGTGTCAGGCAGGAGAAAATAACCGGCAAGTGGAAAAACACGAGACTGCACCCCATTATTAGGGGCGCGCCTATACTGGAACACAGTAACAACCCGGCTGAGTTAGCGCATGAAATTCCAAGGTACCGATCAATATGTGGCCACCGACGACCTGAAACTGGCCGTCAATGCAGCGTTGAAGCTACAGCGCCCCTTGCTTGTCAAGGGTGAACCGGGTACAGGCAAGACGATGCTGGCCGAGCAGGTGTCGGAAGCGCTGGGCATGCCCCTGCTGCAATGGCACATCAAATCGACCACCAAGGCGCAGCAAGGTTTGTACGAATACGACGCCGTCAGCCGCCTGCGCGACAGCCAGTTGGGTGACGAAAAGGTGCGCGACATCCACAACTACATCGTCAAGGGTGTGCTGTGGCAGGCCTTCGACGCAGACCAGCCCGTGGCCCTGCTGATCGACGAAATCGACAAAGCCGATATCGAGTTCCCGAACGACCTGCTGCGCGAAATCGACCGCATGGAGTTCTACGTCTACGAGACACGGCAGCTCATCAAGGCCAAGAACCGTCCCCTGGTCATCATCACGTCGAACAACGAAAAAGACCTGCCGGACGCCTTCCTGCGTCGCTGCTTCTTCCACTACATCCGCTTCCCGGATGCGGCCGTGATGAAACAGATCGTGGAAGTGCACTTCCCGCACATCAAGCAGGATTTGCTGGCGGCCGCCATGCGCCACTTCTACGAAGTGCGCAACCTGCCCGGCCTGAAGAAGAAGCCCAGCACCTCCGAGTTGATCGACTGGCTCAAGCTGCTGGTGGCCGAAGACATCCCTGTGGAAGCGCTGCAAAGCAAGGACGACAAGGTCAGCGTGCCGCCTTTGGTGGGCGCCTTGCTCAAGAACGAGCAGGATATGAGCCTGTTCGAAAAGCTGGTCTACATGGCCCGCAACAACCGCTGATCGAGCGCTGATCTTTGGCTGGCCTGGCCGCCCTCAGGCCTTCAGGCCTGGCGGCTTCGGTTCACCCGATCTGCTGCCATCACCACCCGGTTGCGGCCCTCGGCCTTGGCCTGGTAGAGCGCTTCATCAGCGCGCTTGAGCAAGGCCTGCAAGGTCTCGCCGGGAGCGTCGGCGCAAGCCAGGCCGGTGCTGATGCTGACGGCGATATGCTCGTCGCCCCACGGGATGTTGATCTGGCAGACGGCCTCGCGCAGTCGTTCGGCGGCCTGCAGGGCACCGTCGTGTACGGTGTGGGGCAGCAGGATGCAGAACTCTTCGCCACCATAGCGCGCCACGCGGTCTACCTCGCGGGCTTTGGCTTGCAGCGTGCGTGACACGGCGCACAGCACCGCGTCCCCGGCGGCGTGCCCCAGGCGGTCATTGATGCGCTTGAAGTGGTCGATGTCGACCAGCAACACGGTGTAGGGATCCCCGAAGCGTTGCAGGCGCTGGTCTTCCCGATCCAACAGGTATTCGATAGCGCGGCGGTTGAGCAGGCCGGTCAGCGCATCATGGTGCGACAGATGCTCCAGGCGTCGAACCAGCCGCATCACCACGATGTAGCCGAGCACAAAGCTGGCCAGAATCGACATGGCCACGCTGGCAAACGCGAAGATGAACTCGGACATCTCGCTCGACCAGCTCCGCCATGGCCAGTGCACGGAGGGCGTCATGCCCGTGATCGCGACCACGGCAAAAACGGCTACAGCCAGGCTCAACATGCCCGAATGCATCCAGGCCGTCACCGCATTGAATTCGGTGCGCAAAGGCTGGAACGTTTCTTTGGCCGTGCGCCCAAGGACCAGGCACATGGCCAGGCTGCTGGCGACGACACCGGCCGTGTACCAGCCCAGTCGCAGGCACACCGTGATGTTGAACAGCGTGATGCCCACGGCCATGACGGTGTGCATCACATCCGTCAGGCGCAGTTTGAGGAAGAATTGCAGGCCACGGCGCAGCGAGGTGGCACCCAGCACCACGAGCGAACTGGCCAGCGCAATGCGCATGGCTTCGCTACCCAATTCAGGCAGAAGCGGCAGCGCCAGGGCCATGCCATTGGCCAGGCTGGCCAGCATCCAGTGACGCGCGGCCTTGCGTGACAGCCCCAGCCACGAGCCCGCCACCCACCACATCGTCGTCGTCAGACAATGCGTGAGCAGGATAAAGGCCAATAACAAATGGCGGGCTTCCATGATTACTGCGTGGTCA
>NZ_SCTN01000459.1 GCF_004297345.1 Aquabacterium sp.
CATCCGATCTTGCACCTTGAGCTTCATGCCCGGCTCGTACTTGCCGGAGCACACGCGCACAAACGCGATGCGGTCGCGGTGGGATGGGTCCATATTGGCCTGCACCTTGAAGACCACGCCAGAGAAGTTTTCCATCTCGGGCACGATCTCTTTGTGTGAGCCGTCCTTTTCGGTCGACAGGCGAGGGCGGGGCGAGGGGGCCAGGTCCACCAGGGCATCCAGCACTTCCTGCACGCCAAAGTTGTTCACGGCCGAGCCGAAGAACACGGGGGTTTGCTTGGCGGCCAGGAACTGTTCCAGATCGAAGGCCGGTGCGGCTTCGGCCATCAGTTCCATGTTCTGCTCGGCCAGTTCCCAGTCGTGGCCAAAACGGGCGTGCAGCTTGTCGCGCTCTTCGAGTGACACGACTTCATCTTCATCGCTGCGCTTGTCGGCGCCGGCATCGAACAGGCGCATGGACTTGGTGCGCAGGTTGACGATGCCGCCAAACTGCTTGCCTTGGCCCACGGGCCAGGTCATGGGCACGCAAGGCATGCCCAGTTCCTGCTCGACTTCATCGAGCAGTTCCAGCGGGTCGCGGCCTTCGCGGTCCATCTTGTTGACGAAGGTGATGATGGGTGTGTCGCGCTGGCGGCAGACCTCGATCAGGCGCTTGGTTTGTGCTTCCACGCCGTTGGCCGCGTCGATCACCATCAGGGCCGAGTCCACCGCAGTCAGCACGCGGTAGGTGTCTTCCGAGAAGTCCTTGTGGCCCGGGGTGTCCAGCAGGTTGACCACGTGCTCGCGGTACAGCATCTGCATCACCGAAGACGCCACCGAGATGCCGCGCTGCTTTTCGATTTCCATCCAGTCAGACGTGGCGTGGCGCGAGGCCTTGCGGGCCTTGACCGAGCCGGCGATGTGGATGGCGCCCGAGAACAGCAGCAGCTTTTCCGTCAGCGTGGTTTTACCCGCGTCAGGGTGGGAAATGATCGCAAACGTGCGACGGCGGCTGGTTTCGGGGGCGTAGGGAGAAGTAGACACGACAAAAGCTCCGGGCGAACCCGACATGCTAGCTGATTCGCCCGCCTGGCAGGGCTTTCGCGTCGCTTGGTATCAGATAAGTCCGTTTCGCCATACAAGATGACCGTGACAAGTTAGGGATTGTTCAGGCCTGAACGTTCCCCGAAACTCAAAGGCTGCCATGCAAGATCAGCGTAGTCACGACCACATCATGGGATCAGTTCCACCGCCCCCTCTCGGCACCTTCAAAGTCCTGCTTGTGGACGACCACGACTTGGTCCGGGTTGGACTGCGGACCGTCCTCAATGAGGTCGAGGACATGAAAATCAACTGGCTGGAGGCTGACAATCTGCACGACGCTATGCGTTTGTACGGTGCCGAACCAGACATCGCACTGGTTTTGCTGGACCTGAACATGGCCGACTGCAAGGGTTTGCAGGGCCTGCGCCAGTTCATCGAAGCCTATCCGCAGGCCCGCGTGGCCGTCATGAGCGGCACGCAGGATGAATTCGTCATCGGGCAGGCCAAGGGCCTGGGTGCTGTGGGCTACCTGCCCAAGGCCTATTCGCCCTCGCTCACGCGCTCCAGCATCGTCGGCTTGTTGACCGAATATTCCTATGCGGCGGCCGTGGCCGCGCCAGCGGGTGCATCTGCGGCGCGCTTCCCCCGTGCGCCCTCGGCATCCAGCTACGACCGCGTGGCCGAACTGGGCCCTCGCCACCTGGAAATCCTGGAGCTGGTGCTCTCGGGTTGCTCCAACCAGGAAATCAGCAACTCCACCAAGCTGTCGCTGGGTACGGTCAAGAACTACGTCTCGACCATCCTGCTGGCGCTGGACGTGAAGTCCCGATCGCACCTCATCAGCCTGTTCCGCTAAAGCGCCGGCTGACACAGCGTGAGTTACCGGATTGCCCAGGACGCGGGGCTGAGCGCGCCCGAGTTCATCTCTGAAACGTCCAGCCAGCAGCGCAACGATCTGGTGCTGGCCCAGGTGCATGCGCTCTACAGCACCAGTTGGTTCACGTCGGCTGGGGCCATCGTCACGGCCATGACCTTCTGGGGGGCCTATCTGGTCTACACCGGGGATCGCCGCGTGCTGATCTGGGCGGCCATGGTGCATGGCACGCAGGCGCTGCGCCTGCTCAATGGCTGGGCCTATCAAAAAGATGATCGCGCCTGGCAGCGCATGCCGATCTGGCGCCGCCGTTTCATGGGCGGCTTGCTCGTGTCGGCGCTGGTCTGGGGTTCGGTGCCCTGGTTCGTGCTGCCCACGCAGGATCTGGCCATGGTCTGCCTGATGATGCTGGTGATGCTGGGCATGGGCTCGGCGGCCATTGGTGCCATCGTGGCCTACCGGCCTGCCATCTGGACCTGGATGATCCCGCTGCTGCTGCCCTTGCCGGGTTTGCTGCTGTGGCATCAAGGGCCCCTGCACAACGCGCTGGCCATCTTCTCGGTGGCCTATCTGGGCGTGAACCTGGTGTTCGCCTTCGGGCAGAACGAACTGCTGGTCAAGGCGCTCAAGGCCCAGTTCGACAATGCCGAGCTGGTGTCCCAGTTGCGCCATCAGATGAGCCTGGCGGCCCAGGCCGACAAGGAAAAGAGCCGTTTCGTGGCCAGTGCCAGCCACGACCTGCGTCAGCCCATGCACGCGCTGGGCCTGTTTGCCAGCGCCCTGGAAAAGCGCCTGGCGGGCACCTCGGAGGCGCCGCTGGTCGGCAACCTGAACCGCTGCATCGAGTCGCTGGACCGCTCCTTCAACGCCATGCTGGACATCTCCAAGCTGGACGCCGGGGTGGTGGAGCCGCAACTGCAATCCTTCCCGATCCGCGATGTGTTCCGCCGTCTGCACATGCACTTTGCCGGTCAGGCTGAGGGGGCCGGGTTGCACCTGCGCTTCAAGCCGGGCGGCAAGCACGTGACCAGCGACCCGCAATTGCTGGAGCGCATCCTCAGCAACCTGATCCAGAACGCCATCAAGTACACCCGCGATGGCGGTATCGTGGTGGTGGCACGCACCCATGGCACGGACGTGAACATCGAGGTCTGGGACACAGGCATCGGCATCCCCGAGGCCGAACTGCCCCGCGTGTTCGACGAGTTCTACCAGTTGCACAACCCCGAGCGCGACCGCAACCGGGGCCTGGGCATGGGCCTGGCCATCGTCAAGCGCCTGGCCTTGCTGCTCAATCACCCGTTGACGGTAGCCTCGACCGTGGGCAAGGGCACGATGATCCGCCTGGCCGTGCCCCAGACCGACCTGAACGCCCTGCACGGCATGAACCTGGAAGCCGAAACGGTGCCTTCGCCCATCGGCAATGCCCGCACGCTGCTGTTCATCGACGACGAAGAGAACATCCGCGAAAGCATGGCCTTGCTGCTACGCGAGTGGGATTACGAGGTGCTGGTGGCCGGCAACATCAACGAAGCCTGCATGCTGGCCGCCAACCACCCCGAGCCCATCCACGCGGTGTTGTCGGATTTGAGGTTGCGCAATGGCGAGGACGGCCTGCAGGCCATCAATGCCGTGCGCCATGTGCTGGGCTATCAGATTCCGGCCGTGCTCGTCACGGGCGATACCTCGCCGGATCAGGTCAAGCGGGTGCACGACAGCGGCCACAGGGTGCTGTTCAAGCCCGTGCTGCCCAAAGAGTTGTTTTCCATGTTGCGGCAATTGTCCTGATGTGAGGCCATCGGTCCGGGGGGGATCTCATCCCTAGGGCTTGGGGGATCGTCACCTAGGTCACTTGCCGATGTGTGCACTATTTCATAGTCTGCACGTTTGTGTCTGCGTTTTTCGAGGGAGCCGGGATGCCGCGGCGATCACAGTTTCATCAAGCTCATCAACGAGGGGCCGGGCCAAGCAGCCTGCTGTCCTCCCTGACCCTGGCGGTGCTCATGCTCGTCGGTGGCGCCGCGTCGGCCCAGTCCGGAAAACCGGGTGACCAGGACGGCGCGGCCACGGCGCAGGCGCTCACCCGCCTGCGCGAGGCCACCCAGCCCCGCACCCTCAGCGCCGAAGGCCAGACCCTGCTCGACCGCGATGTCATCAAGCTTGATGGCTATGCGTATTGCGGACAGGCCACCAGCCTGGCCGAGCAAGGCGAGTTCCGCCAGAGCATCCGCGCCGCCAGCAAGGCGCTGTTCCTGGGGGAGCGCGACAAGAAACCCGATCTGCAAGCCCTGGCGCACCGCGACCTGGCCCTGGCCTACCTGTACGCCGGCAAGATCGACGAAGCCGACCAGTACGCCCGCAGCGCGCTGCAGTTCCCTGGTGCCAGCCCCGAGCAGGTGCTCGCACCCGCCCACAAGGTGCTGGGCGATGTGGCTGCCCGCCGCGGCAACCAGGCTGGCGCCATCAGCGAATACAACGAAGCCCTGAAGACGGCCAGCGAGCGCTACCGCCCGCAAATCATCGTCTCGCTGGCCAATGCGCTGAACGCGTCTGGCCAGCCCAAGCAGGCGCTGGAGCAGCTCAACGCGATCCCCGCCGAGGTCCGCGATGCGCTGGGCAGCTTCTACCTGCGCAGCCGCGCAGCCGCTTTGCTGGCTGATGATCAACCCGAAGCCGCCCTGGCCGTGTACGACCAGATAGCCACCGGCGACCGCACCGCCGATTCCGAATACCAGCGCCTGTGGGCCCTGGTGGGCGTGGGTCGGGTGCACCTCAAGCGCGGCGACAAGCCTCAGGCCCTGGCCGCTTTCCTGAAGGCCACGACCCTGGCCAATGGCTTGCGCGCCAAGTTCCACAGCGAAGAAATCCGCACAGGTCTGTTTGGCGACATGCAAGCCGTGTACGACCAGGCCCTGGCACTGGCCGTCGAGCAAAAGGACTTCCAGACCGCCTGGAGCCTGTCGGAAGACTCGCGCTCGCGTCAGTTGCTGGATTCGCTGCGTGGTCGCACGGACGACGCCCTGAGCGGCAGCCTCACCCTGACGCAACTGCAAGGCATGCTGCGCCCAGGCGAGGGCGTGCTCGAATTCCACGCCGTGGGCGACCAGCTCGTGGTCTGGACCATCCGCAAAGATGGTTTCGAAGGCCAGGCTCTGCCTCTGCCCCAAGCCGCCTTGGCCAAGGATGTGGACGACTTCCGCCGCAGCATCATCGAGCGTCGCCGTGATGTCGATACGCTGGGCCAAGGCCTGTATGCCAAGCTGATCGCCCCCGCCAAGCTGGGTGACACCAAGCGCCTGTTCATCGTGCCGCATGGCCCGCTGCACTACCTGCCCTTCCAGGCCTTGCATGACGGCCAGGGTTACCTGATCGCCAAGACCGCCGTCACCGTGTGGCCTTCGGCTTCGGTGGGTGGCCGCCTCTGGGCCCGTCCTGATCGTGCCGTGAGCGCCCTGCTGGCCTTCGGCAACCCCGCCACGCCCGAGAACGTGCCGCTGCCCGGTGCCGAGCGCGAGGTCAAGGAAGTCTCTGACCTGTTCAAGCAAAAGCAGATCTTCGTGCAGCAGGATGCCACCAAGGGCACTTTCAAGCTGCGCGCCAATCAGTCGGCCGTGCTGCACGTCGCAGCCCACGCCGAGGTGGATGACGTGGATCCGCTGTTCTCACGCATCCTGCTGGCCAACGACGGCCAGGATCGTGGCCTGCTCGAAGCCCGCGAGGTCTATGGCCTGGACATGCACAGCGTGAGCCTGGTCACCCTGTCGGCTTGCGAAAGCGGCCTGGGCAAGGTGCTCAAGGGTGACGAGATCGTGGGCTTCACCCGCTCCTTCCTGTCGGCCGGTGCCAGCAGCATGGTGGCCTCCCTGTGGCCCGTGGCCGATGAATCCACCGAAGCCCTGATGACCCGCATGTACCAGTCCATGTCCGAAGGCGCCGACCTGATGGACGCCATGCGCAACGCGCAGATGGACGTGCAGAAGAAGCGCCGCTTTGCCCACCCCTTCTTCTGGGCCCCCTTCAACGTGATCGGCAATGGCCGCATGCAACTAGGAAGCTGAGATGTCACGTGCAGCCCTTTCCCTCCCGTTTTCTCGTTCGATTTTTGCGCTTCCACTGACCCTGGCTTTCGCCTTGTCGCCCCTGGGTCAAGCTGTGGCCCAGGTGGCCTCTGCGGCACCTGCTCCGCGCGCCGGCGACATCCTCCATGAAGTGCCTGCCCCATCGACGATGCCCGCCTTGCCTGATGCCTCGCCCTTGAATGCAGCCGCGCCGGCCGTCAAGGCGCCGGCTGTCAACTTCGTGCTCAAGCGCTTTGAGGTGCGTGGCGCCACGGTGCTCACGCCTCAGCAGATTCAGGCCCTGGCTGAGCCCTACGTGGGCCAGGCCATGGGTGAGCCTGAACTGTCGGCCTTGATCAGCGCATTGCGCAAGCGCTATGAAGACAAGGGTTACGGCCTGGCTTCGATCGGCTTCCCGTCGCAGGACGTGAGCCAGGGCGTGCTCAAGGTCGATGTGATTGAACCAAAGCTTGCGCGTGTTCAAGTGCCATTGGGCGCCGATGCGCCGGTCACGGCTGACCGTGTCAATGGCCTGATGGACTTCTTCTGCCTGCATGCTGGGGGCCTGCTGAGTACCGCGTCGCTGGAGCGTGTGATGTTCGCGCTCAACGACATGCCCGGTGTGCAGGCCAAGGCCGCGTTGTCACCCTCAGGTGATGAAGGCATCTACAACCTGTCCATTCAGGTGACGCCGCGCCGCAGCTGGGATGCGTCCTTGTCGGCCGACAACCATGGCGTGGGCTATGCAGGCCGATGGCGTGGCACAGGGTTGCTTCGCTTGAACAACCCGCTGGGTGTGGGTGACAACCTGGACCTGCAGACCATGCTCAGCAACAGCGGTGGCGTCAAGGTGGGTCGGGTGGCTTACGAGCTGCCTGTGGCCTATACGCCCGCGCGTGTCTCGGTCGCCTACGCCAAGGTGGACTACACCCTTGGTGGTCAG
>NZ_SCTN01000460.1 GCF_004297345.1 Aquabacterium sp.
TGCAAAACGTGATCGTTGTCATCGGTGCAGGATCCATCGGCCAGGCCATCGCGCGCCGTGTGAGCGCGGGCAAGCACGTGCTGCTGGCCGATCTGAAAATGCAGAACGCCGAAGTAGCGGCCCAGGTGCTGAGGGAAGCGGGCTTCCAGGTCAGCACCACCATCGTCGATGTGTCGTCTCGCGCTTCGGTGCAGGCGCTCGTGCAGGCCGCCACGGAGCTCGGCGAGGTCAGTGGCGTCATCCACGCGGCCGGTGTCTCGCCCAGCCAGGCATCGCCTGCGACCATTCTCGCCGTGGACCTGTATGGGACAGCGCTGGTGCTCGAAGAGTTCGGCAAGGTCATCGCCCGTGGCGGCAGCGGTATCGTCATCGCATCAATGTCCGGCCACCGCTTGCCAGCGCTGACGCCCGAACAGGATCAGGCGCTCGCGAGAACGCCCGTCGACGACCTGTTGGCATTGCCGATGCTCCAGCCGAATCGGGTGACCGATCCGCTGAACGCCTACCAGATATCCAAGCGTGGCAATGCGCTGCGGGTGATGGCCGAGGCCGTGCGATGGGGCCGGCGTGGCGCACGCGTCAACACCATCAGTCCCGGCATCATCATCACGCCATTGGCGAAGGACGAATTGACGGGCCCTCGTGGTGCAGGCTACCGGCGCATGATCGACGCCTGTGCTGTGGGGCGCGCGGGTACGCCGGACGAGGTCGGCGCACTGGGCGCCTTTCTGATGGGCCCCGACGGCGCCTTCATCACCGGCAGCGACTTCCTCATGGATGGGGGCGTCACCGCCGCGTACTGGCATGGCGATCTGGCCAAGACTTGATGGAGCAACTTCATGAACATCACACGTAACGGCAGCAAGCCATCGGCCAAGGGCCCGGCTTCTTATTTCATGGGCTCGGTCCGCATCGACAGTCCCTTCCAGGCCGAAGGCGAAGGTCGCGCGGGTGGCGCCATCGTGACATTCGAGCCAGGTGCCCGAACCAACTGGCATACCCACCCAGCAGGCCAGACCCTGGTGTTTTTGTCAGGGGTAGGCTGGACGCAATGCGAGGGTGGGCCGCGTGCCGAAATTCGGGCTGGCGACGTCATCTGGTGCCCCTGCCGCAAACGCCACTGGCACGGCGCAACGCTCAGCACGGCGATGTCTCACCTCGCTCTCACCGAAATGATCGATGGCAAGAACGTGGAATGGATGGAACCGGTCACAGACGAGCAGTACCAGAAGGGTCCGCTGATTACGGACTGATGTTGGCGTTCCCAGCTTTCAGTCAGAGCTCACTGATAGCAGCCCATTTGCAATGTAGGTTTACAGCGTTCACCAGACCTTGCTTTGCTGTGACCAGGTTCAGCCCCTGGCAGAGTCGATGAGGTCGTGAACGGCTGCTGCGAGGTATTTCAATTCAGGAATCCGGATTGAGCTGACTGGCCGGTTTGGAGAAGCTTGGGTAATCCCCCCATAAACCATTGCTCAGAGAAGTAGAGCTATGCGGCCATGGCCAACCGCTGCTTGGGGGTGATGCCGCCCAAGGCCATGTTTGGGCGTTCATGGTTATACATCCACATC
>NZ_SCTN01000060.1 GCF_004297345.1 Aquabacterium sp.
GACACAGCCGGACTGCAGGGCCTGACATAGCAAAGTTCCGCGATTTCTGTGCCGAGTACTGCACTCAACAGATCGGAGCAGGATGCCTTACAGCACCTCAGGAGCCACGTATTCAACTGGAAGTTGCTTGGCCGTCTGCTGCATCAACTCTGCGGGCGAACACCCAATGGCCTTTGCAATCTTGAGGATGACGCTCAAGGAAGGCTGGCGCTCGCCGCGCTCAACGTGCCCCATGAACCCCCGATCCACTTCAGCTCGCAATGCCAAAGCCTCTTGAGCGAGGCCTTTGGCCATGCGCAACTCGCGCACGGCATTTCCGAATGCGCGTGCAGGGATTGGATCAAACGTTGTTGATCCCGCTGGCCGTCCGCCTTTGCTGATCGATCGCTGCTGCATGAGGCCCGCAGGATCGAATGAATCTATAATTTGGGCCACTGTTTATAAACAGGGGCCCAAATATGAACTGTTCTCCATCGCTCGCATCCAGTGGACGTGCCATCAAGAGCCACCGAATTTGCGGCACCGCTGCTATACCTTTGTTCGCTTGCTGTTTGATGGCGTCCAGCACAAGGGCGGCGAGCTTCCAAGACTTCGTGGATGCCAAAGCGGAGCAATCACTGGTGACCTATCGAATCCCGATAGACCTCGCTCCCGTCGGGCAAGACCAGCAATTGCAACTTGATCGACTTCGGTTCGTAGTCAACCGTGGCGGGGCCACGACCGGGCAGATAAGCAATGTGTCCGGCACTCAGTTCATGGTGAAAGGCAAGGATTTGCTGGTCAGCAAGCTCAAGGGCTCCAACAATTCTCATGGCACCAAGATTGGCTACCTGACCTATCGCGTCAAAGTCGACGTTCAGCAGATCAACGGGTACTTCGAAGTCAAGTTCACCGCTGTCGATGCCAACAAAGACATCCCCTTTGACCTGATGAAGTGGCTTTACGACCCAGGTGACTTCAGCACCGACGAACTCAAGGCTGCGCTGTCTCGTGTGAGCTTTGATCTGGCTATCACCAAGGATGTCCCACTTGCGGCATCAGCGGTTGAATCCAATTTGAGTCAGACCGCATTCAAGGGCGAAGGCTGTGTGATACGGACAGATCAAGGTGTCATCAGGCCACTGCCATGCTATCGGTTCCTCGTGGACAGCACCAGGATCGTAGGCACGGTCGATGCCCATGATGCAGGCCCCGGGAAATCCAAGGTTGCAGCTCAATTCGTGATCACCACAGAACCAAAGTCCGGTGTGGACATCATCGATTTGACAGCCACGCCCAAGCTTCTGCAATCCTCTTTCAGCAAGTCTCTGCTAGGTCAGCAGTAAGACAGGAACAAGCATGACGACAACGACTCCGCCCCCTCTCTCCCTCTGGCGCTCGTCCGCCCTGGCCATGTCGGCTATGGCGCTTTGCACCTCTGCAATGGCTGATGCGCCAGAGCAATCCAGCGCAATGGCGAGACTGAATGCGCTGTTTGAGCATGGTCAAGCCAGCGATTTTTCCGCCCAAAAACTGGAGGCGAAGCGGCGTGAAACGGTCAAGGTCAATGTTCGGCCAAATGCGTCAGTGAACGTTGTCTCAACCAAAGCAATCCGCCTCACGTACTACCTTCCCATATTCGCGTCATCTGGCGAGCAAGACTACCAAGCAGGGCTGAAATCGCTTCGCGATGTGGTCACGCAGGCATGTGACGAACAAAGCGGACAGGTAGATCTCACGGCTTTTCGTGGCAACGGTACCGCCGTCACCAAATTCGCGATCAATACGCTTCAAGATCAGAAGTTGATTGGAGACTTCACCTGCTTGACTGCGTCAGGTCGCACCTTTGCAGTCAGCGCTCAGCCTATAGCTCAAGAGGCATCTAAAGGTCTGCTGTCCACAGGATGGGACTTCTATGTGAACGTCCTCTACGTCGATGGACAGCGGATGGCAGAGGCTGAAGCGCAAGCAAAAGAACAACTGGAGCAGCAAAAAAATGCTGAAGCCGAACAGGCAGCAGCAAACCAGAAGTTCCGAACCAGCTTGCAACCCGGCATGCAAGCAAGCGTCTTGTCTAGCGAGGTGCCACCAGACTTGCTGAACGCCCTGGCGGCGAGGTATCGCATGTTCACCCCTGGCAAGCAGAAATACCAGGTCTGCGCCCTGGTGATCGATACCAAGCCTTCGTTGGTACAGATTCAGGTATCGGATCGGACCTTCTATGTCCCATCCACCGCAGTCTCACCATTCACACGTCCACTTGGTCGCAACGACATCGTGAATTGGGCGACGACCAATACGAATGATTGGTGCCTTGGAAAGTAGCCTGTGATTCAGGTGCCGCCAATCACGAATGCAAGCGTTGAGCAGGCCATGCAAATCGTGGCTGCGTGGCCTATTCGTGCATCGTCACGTGAGACAGTAGTGCACCATCACTGGCAAGCAGCGTGCGATATCCACTACTGGCTGTCAGGCTGGTCAGACCAGGAGAGTCCTCACCGATGGATGAGCGCGCCCAACAACTACCTGGACGGCCGAACCGCCTATGAATGCATAGATGACGATCCATCAGTGATTGAGCGGATCGCCGGCATTTTGTTGGCGGCGACATCTGGCGGATACGGTTGACATTCTGAGCACCCAGAGTCGGGCCGCAGCACTGACTAAGGGGCAACCTCACTCATG
>NZ_SCTN01000461.1 GCF_004297345.1 Aquabacterium sp.
CCCACGTCGTGGATGGCCAGGATGGGGTTGTTGGCGCCCAGGCCCCAGCAGTGGTTGATGACCTCTTGCGCACGGCGTTCGATTTCCGGGTTGCCGCGCTGCACAGAGTCGAAGTCCAGCGCGGCCGAGTTGGTGCCCGCCGCCATGGAGGAAGCCGCCGCACCAGCCATGCCGATGCGCATGCCGGGGCCGCCCAACTGGATCAACAAGGTGCCAGCGGCAAACTGGATCTTCTTGGTCTGCTCGCTGCTGATGGTGCCGATGCCACCGGCGATCATGATGGGCTTGTGATAGCCGCGGCGGATGGCCGGGGTTGTAGAGCCCTCGCCTCCGCCCACGGTCTGCTCGAACACACGGAAGTAGCCACCCAGATTGGCGCGACCGAATTCGTTGTTGAACGCGGCACCACCCAACGGGCCTTCGATCATGATCTGCAGCGGGCTGGCGATGTGCTCGGGCTTGCCGAACTTGACGGCCTCCCAGGGCTCGTTCGTGCCGGGCAGGTTCAGGTTGGAGACAGAGAAGCCCGTCAGACCAGACTTGGGGCGCGAACCACGGCCCGTAGCGCCTTCATCACGAATTTCGCCGCCCGCGCCGGTCGATGCACCTGGGTAAGGCGAAATCGCGGTCGGGTGGTTGTGGGTCTCCACCTTCATCAGCACGTGGGCCAGTTCTTCACGGGCCTGGTACTGAGGGGCGTTGGTGTAGCCGGCTGGCATCCAGCGCTCAATTTGATGGCCTTCCATCACCGAGGCGTTGTCGCTGTACGCGATCACCGTGTGCTGCGAGTTGAGCTTTTCGGTGTTGCGGATCATGCCGAACATGGACAGATCCTGCGCCTGGCCATCGATGGTGAACTGCGCGTTGAAGATCTTGTGGCGGCAGTGTTCGCTGTTGGCCTGCGCGAACATCATCAGTTCGACGTCGGTCGGGTTGCGCTTCAGGCCGATGAAGGCATTGACCAGGTACTCGATTTCATCATCCGACAAAGCCAGACCGAAGGTCACGTTGGCCTCTTCCAGCGCCTTGCGGCCCTGGCCCAGCACATCCACATGCGCCATGGGAGCGCCTTGCTGTTCGTCGAACAGGTGGCGGGCTTCTTCGCGGGCCAGCAGCACGCTTTCGGTCATGCGATCGTGCAGCAAGGCGGCACAGGCTTGCACATCCTGCACGGCCAGGGCCTTGGCACCGCCCATCAGGGCGCCAATGACGCCGGCCTTCACGGTCAGGCGGAATTCGGTCACGCGCTCCACGCGGCGGATGCCCAGGCCGCAGTTGTGGGCGATGTCCGTTGCCTTGGAGGCCCAGGGCGACACGGTGCCCAGTCGCGGCGCTACCACAATCAGGTCGCCTTCATTCGTGCCGGTGTAGGCATCGCCGTAGGTCAGCAAGGCGGCCAGCTTGTCCAATTCGCCTTGAGGCAGCGCCTGGTCCATGGCCACCCAGTGCACGAACCGCGCGGACACACCGCTGATACGTGGATTGATGGCTTGCAGCTTGGGCAGCAGGGCCTGAACTTGGTGGGGGGCCAGGGCGTTACCGCCTTCAAAGTGCATCAGGATGGACATCACGTGGGTGGTGCGTTTGGCGACAGCATCAGGAAAAACGCGCATTTTACCGGCTGCCAGCCACAAAAGCCGGCATTCAGTGTCTTTCTAATATCCCCGTGCGCGTCATAGCCCACGCGAAATACGGATAATTCGCCCCCATGAGCATCACCATCAAAACAGGCGCCGACATCGACGCCATGCGTCTGGCCGGCCGACTGGCGTCCGAGGTGCTGGACTACATCGAGCCTTTCGTCAAACCCGGTGTCACCACCGACGAGCTGGACAAGCTCTGCCACGACTACATGGTCAACGAGCAAGGCTGCGTCCCCGCCCCGCTGAACTACGCCCCGGGTGGCCACAAGCCCTACCCCAAGTCGATCTGCACCTCGATCAACCAGCAGGTCTGCCACGGCATCCCCAGTGACAAGCAGTTGAAGGATGGCGACATCGTCAACCTCGACATCACGGTGATCAAGAACGGCTGGCACGGCGACACCAGCCGCATGTTCATCGTCGGCAACGGCTCGATCGCGGCCAAGCGCCTGTGCGCCATCACCTATGAAGCCATGTGGCGCGGCATCGCCAAGGTCAAGCCGGGCGCTCGCCTGGGCGACATCGGCCACGCCATCCAGACCTTCGCTGAAAACCAGGGCTTCTCGGTCGTGCGCGAGTTCTGCGGCCACGGCATCGGCGAGAAATTCCACGAAGAGCCCCAGGTGCTGCACTATGGCCGCCCCGGCACGCTGGAAGAGCTCAAGCCCGGCATGATCTTCACGATCGAGCCCATGATCAACGCCGGCAAGAAGGACATCAAATCCCTGGGAGACGGCTGGACCATCGTGACCAAGGATCGCTCCTTGTCCGCCCAGTACGAGCACACCATCCTGGTGACGGAGACTGGCTACGAAGTGCTGACGCTGTCTGCCGGCAGCCCGCCACTGCCCGACTTCATCACGTCGACCAAGACCTGATCCGTCGCCCGCCATACAGGCCTCGTCAATCTCCTGACGAGGCCTTTGTCCTTGAAGTACCCCCACAAGAACATGACACTGGATGTCGCCGCCCTGCGCACGCAGTTCAAGAACGCCAAGACCGAGCTGCTGGCCCAGTTCCAGCAAAGCCGCGCCTCCACCGTCACGGCGGGCCGGCTGCTGACCCAACTGGCCAGACTGGTTGACCGCACGCTGATCCAGATCTGGGAAGCGCACCCCATGCCGCGTGGCGCCGCGCTGGTGGCCGTGGGCGGCTATGGCCGGGGCGAGCTGTTCCCGCATTCCGACGTGGACGTGCTGCTGCTCCTGCCCCTGTCCCCATCAATCACGGGCGACGAAAGCCTGGCGCCCAGCGTCGAGAGCTTCATCACCGCCTGCTGGGACGTGGGCCTGGAAATCGGCTCCAGCGTGCGCAGCGTCGAGGAATGCAGCGAAGAAGCCCTGCGCGACATCACCGTGCAGACCTCGCTGCTGGAAGCGCGCTTCATCCACGGCTCGCGTGCCCGCTTTGATGAACTGCAGCAGTCCACCTTCGAGCACATGGACGTGCAGGCCTTCGTCACCGCCAAGATGCTGGAGATGCGCCAGCGGCACACCAAGTACGAAGACACACCCTACTCACTGGAACCCAACTGCAAGGAAAGCCCAGGTGGCCTGCGCGACCTGCAAGTGGTGCTGTGGCTGGCTCGCGCAGCCCGTTTCGGCAAGACCTGGCACGAGCTGGCCAAGAACGGCCTGCTGACACCGTTTGAAGCCCGCCAGCTCTCGCGCAACGAAGGCACGCTCAAGCTCATCCGCACGCGCCTGCACCAGATCGCCGGTCGGCGCGAAGACCGCCTGGTGTTCGACCTTCAAACCGCTGTCGCCGAGTCCTTCGGCTATGCCAACACCAAGGCCTTGCGCGCCAGCGAAGCCTTGATGCGCCGCTATTACTGGGCGGCCAAAGCCGTCACCCAGCTCAACCAGATCCTCATCCTCAACATCGAGGAACGCGTATTCGGCTCGCAAGACGCACCGATGCGCCCGATCAACGAGCGCTTCATGGACCGCGGCGGTTTCCTTGAAATCACCGGCGATGACCTGTACGAGCGTGACCCGCACGCCATCCTCGCCACCTTCCTGACCTTGCAGCAGGATCACACACTCAAGGGCCTGTCAGCCCGCACCCTGCGCGCGCTCTACAACGCCCGCAATGTGATGGACGGCAACTTCCGCAAGGACCCGGTCAATCACCAGGCCTTCATGGCCATCCTGCAGGAGCAGCAAGGCCAGACCCGCGTGATGCGCCTGCTCAACCAGACCTCGGTGCTGGGCCGCTACCTCTGGGTGTTCCGTCGCATCGTGGGCCAGATGCAGCACGACCTGTTCCACGTTTACACGGTCGATCAGCACATCCTGATGGTCGTGCGCAATGTGCGGCGCTACTTCATTCCCGAGCACGCTCACGAATACCCCTTCTGCACCCAACTGGCCGCAGAGTGGGACAAGCCCTGGCTGCTGTACGTGGCCGCCCTCTTCCACGATGTAGCCAAGGGCCGTGGTGGCGATCACTCCGAGCTGGGTGGGCAGGAAGTCCGCCGTTTCTGCCGCGACCACGGCATCACCGGCGAAGACGCCAAGCTCATCGAGTTCATCGTGACCGAGCACCTGACCATGTCACGGGTGGCGCAGAAGGAAGACCTGTCCGACCCCGATGTGATCCAGGCCTTTGCCAAGCGCGTGGGCAATGAACGCACGCTGACCGGCCTGTACCTGCTGACCGTCGCCGACATCCGCGGCACCAGCCCCAAGGTCTGGAACGCCTGGAAGGGCAAGCTGCTGGAAGACCTCTACAAGCTCACCCTGCGTGCGCTGGGCGGCGCCCGCCCCCACATGGACGCCGAGATCGAGGCCCGCAAGCAACAGACCCGGCACACCCTGGCGCTGTACTACATGCCCACCGGCATCGAAGAAAAGCTCTGGAAGACGCTGGACATGAGCTACTTCGCTCGCCACGATTCTGCCGACATCGCCTGGCACACCCGCATGCTGTGGCGCCATGTCGAGACCGACAAGCCGATCGTGGCCGCGCGCCTGTCATCGGTAGGCGAAGGCTTGCAGGTGCTGGTCTATGCGCCCGACCGGCCAGACATCTTTGCCCGCATCTGCGGCTACTTCGACAAGGCCTGCTTCAACATTCAGGACGCCCGCATCCACACCTCGAAGTCCGGCTATGCGCTCGACACCTTCCAGATCCTGGCCAGCGACAACATGGCCTTCGACGGCGTGCACTACCGCGATCTGATCGCCCTGGTTGAAAACCAGCTGGCCGAGGCCGTGGCGTCCGACAAGCCCCTGCACGAGCCCAGCCGTGGGCGCCTGTCTCGCCGGGTGAAGTCCTTCCCCGTCAAGCCTCGTGTCAGCCTGCGCCCGGATGAACGGGCTCAGCGCTGGCTGCTAAGCATCTCGGCCAGCGACCGCTCCGGCCTGCTGTATGTGATTGCCAGAACCCTGGCCCGTCACCACGTCAACGTGCAACTCGCGAAAGTGAGCACCTTGGGCGAACGGGTGGAAGACACCTTCCTGGTCACGGGGGATTCGCTGCGTCAGGACAAGCTGCAACTGACGCTGGAAACCGACCTGCTGGAAGCCTTGTCCGCATGAAAAGACAGCCGGTGATTCAGGCCGGCTCTTTGGGATCGAGCATCAATTCAAGCCGCGCGATCTGGTCTCGCAGCAGCAAACGGCGTTTTTTGAGGCGCCGCAGCGACAGTTCGTCAACCGGCGTCTGTTCTGCGGCACGGTCGATCAGGTTGTCCAGATCAGCGTGCTCCATGCGCAATTCGATCAGTTGGCGATGGGGAGAATGCAGGTTTTCTTGCATCTTGGATGCCAGGGGCTCCATGACAAGGCGCTTGAACAAGGGATGCCCCGGGGCCTCGCCACCCCCCGGATCCTACTGAATAGCGATTATAGTTTTCCAATGATCAATCCACCGTCCAGTTTTCGCCTGGTGGCTGCCACGGGCATCCATCGGGGGGATCGGCCCTACCAGCAAGACCAGGTTGAAGTCATTCCTCACCCACGGGTTCAGGGATGCTTGCTGGCCGTCGTGGCGGACGGCATGGGCGGCAAAAGCGGTGGCAGAAAGGCGGCTGACCAGGTCATCCTGACGGCTCGCCAGGTGTTTGATCGCTACGTTCCAGCCAAGGACGAATCTGACCAGACCCTGGTTCAACTGATCAACGAGGCCCACCTCATGATCAAGTTGACCGCCATCGCCTTTGAAGAAGAGCCCCATTCAACCGTGGGCACCTTCATCATCAATCCTGATCTGTCTGCGGACATCGCCCACGCTGGTGACACCCGTGTTTACCACTTTCGAGGCCCTGAACTCGTACACCGCACGCTGGACCACTCCTTCGTTCAGCGACTGGTCGACGAAGGGCAGATCTCGGAAGAGGAAGCCAATGTGCACCCTCAAGCCAACCTGTTGACGGGTTGCCTGGGGACCCAACAAGACCCGCCCATCGCAACCCATCGTATCCAGCAACTGGACATCGGTGACAGCTTGCTGGTGTGCTCCGACGGCCTGTGGCATTACTTCACGCCCAAGGAGCTCGGCGCGATTGTGCACACGCTGCCACCACGCGAGGCAGCTGAAATGCTGGTCGGCAAAGCCCGCCATCGTGCCCGAGCAGGTGGCGACAACCTGTCGCTGGCGCTGGTGCGCATCGAATCCAACTGATTCAATTTTCCGGAGTTCTTGCAGTGCGCACGACTTACATGCCCGCGCTGGATGGCCTGCGCGGCCTCGCCATCCTTGTGGTGATGGCCCACAACGCCCAGCTCATTGAAGCGCCAGAGATGCACGGCGCCACCTTGGTTGCGCAATACATGCTCAACATCGGCTGGGTCGGGGTTCAGTTGTTTTTCGTGCTCAGCGGTTTCCTGATTACAGGGATATTGCTGGACACCATTGGCAAGCCCAAGGCCTTGTCGAACTTCGTGGTTCGTCGTGCATTGAGGATCTTTCCGCTGTACTACACGGCGTTGGCGCTGATTTTCGTGATCCTGCCGCTGCTGGGTATGCAGCCCAGCATCTACCAGGCAGAAGCGCCTTACCAGGGGTGGCTCTGGGCGTATCTGGTCAATTGGACGGCCCCACTGGGCTGGGGCCCGGACGCCCTGCCCCATTTCTGGTCTCTTGCGGTCGAAGAACAGTTCTACCTGTTCTGGCCGCTGCTTGTTTTTGCGCTCAAGGGGCCGGCCAAGGTGGCTTGGGCTTGCCTGGTCGTCGCTGCCCTGTGCCTGATCAGCCGCGCGTGGCTGCTGCACAGCGGCAGCGTGCCAACCGAGGCCGTCTACTCATGGACCATCTGCCGCATTGATGCGCTGGCGCTTGGCGGTTTCGCCGCCGCCTGCTGGCGCATGCCCGCTTGCGCCGACTGGCTCAAACAACACGGCACCAAGCTGGTGGCGGCCGCCTTCATTCTGTTTGCTTTGACCGGCGTCTGGACGCACGGCTACCCTCGCGCCACCCCCAAGGGCATGATTTATGGCTATTTGGTTCTGGCCATCCTGTTTGCCGTGATCATCTACGCAGCCGCCTGGCGTGATGCACAAGTTGGTCAGGGTGCCAACAGCCCGATATGGCACAAGGCGCTGCAATTTGCCCCACTGCGCAGCATCGGCAAATACAGCTACGGTATGTACGTGATCCACAAGCCCCTGCACGACCTGTTCAGCAAGGACGTGCTGAACAAGCTCGGCATTCACCCTGCTGGCAGCATCCTGTATGCCAGCCTGCACATGGCAGGCGTCGTCGCGGTCACTTATGTGGCAGCCTGGTTGTCGTACAACCTGTACGAAACCCACTTCCTCAAGCTAAAGCAGCGCTTCGCCTGATCAAGTGATCGAGGTGTCCACCACCCGGCGCTCTTCGCTCAGGTATTCCTTGGACTGCATCTCAGTCAGTCGTGACACCGTGCGCGGGAACTCGTGCGACATCGGCCCTTCGGTGTAGAGCTGATCCGGCGGCACTTCGGCCGAGATCACCAGCTTGCACTTGCGGTCGTACAACACGTCGATCAGCCAGGTGAAGCGGCGCGCCTCGGAAGCCATGCGCACCGGCATGTGCGGCACATCGCTGAGCATCACCGTGTGGAAACGTGAAGCCAGCTCCAGGTAGTCATTCTGAGAGCGCGGGCCACCGCACAGGGTCTGAAAATCGAACCACACTACACCACCTGCACGGCGCTTGGCTTTGAGCACACGGTGTTCGATGTTCAGGTTTGGGTCTTCATCTGCCGTTTCAGCCAGCTTGCCGAAGATCTCGTCCATCTCCTTGGCTGTGCTCTCGTTGAGCGGCGTCAGGTACAGATTGGCCAGCTCCAGCGTGCGGCGACGGTAGTCATTGCCGCTGTCCACATTGATCACTTCCAGCTGGCTCTTGAGCAGCTCGATGGCCGGCAGGATGCGGTCGCGATGCAAGCCATTGGGATACAGCCCATCAGGATGGAAGTTCGAGGTGGTGATGATGCTCATGCGGTTGCGGAACATGGCGTCCAGCAAGCGGTAGAGGATCATCGCGTCCGTCACGTCGGCGACGTGAAACTCGTCAAAGCAGATCAGGCGGTGCTTGCGCGACATGCGCTTGGCCAGCACCTCCAGCGGGTCCTGCACGCCTTTGAGCTCATGCAACTGCCGGTGCACTTCACGCATGAACTCGTGAAAGTGCAGGCGCGTCTTGCGCTGCAAGGGGACTGCGTTGTAGAAGCAATCCATGATGAAGCTCTTGCCGCGCCCCACCCCGCCGTACATGTAGACACCCTTGGGCAGATCGGGGTAGCGCAGCATCTTGGTCAGCGCATTGGAGCGCTGGCGCTTGTAGCCAGCCCACTCGTCCTGACAACGCTGCAATGCCGCAATGCCCTTGAGCTGCGCCGCATCGGCCTTGTAGCCGCGCTCGGCCAGACTTTGCTCATACAGCTTGGTAACGGAGATCGCGGACGCAGGCATTTGACGATGTGAAAAGCAAATTAAAAAGGGGCAGCCCAGCCGCCCCTGATGTGAGTAGCTTGCGCCGAACTCAGAAGTTTAAGGTGCGCTTGTCCACCGCGAGCGCGGCTTCCTTGGTCGACTCACTCAAACTGGGGTGTGCGTGACAGATGCGCGCGATGTCTTCCGCGCTGGCCTTGAAGGCCATGGCCACACAAGCCTCGGCGATCAGCTCGCTGGCGAACGGCCCGATGATGTGCACGCCCAGGATCTCGTCGGTCGCTGCATCAGCCAGGAACTTGACGAAGCCCGTGGTGTCGCCCAAGGCACGGGCACGACCATTCGCGATAAAGGGGAAGGAACCGGCCTTGTAGGCACGGCCCTCCGCTTTCAACGCCTGTTCGGTTTTGCCGACCCAGGCGATCTCCGGGTTGGTGTAAATCACCCAGGGAATCAGGTTGAAATCGACGTGGCCATGTTGACCCGCGATGCGCTCAGCCACCGCCACGCCTTCTTCTTCAGCTTTGTGGGCCAGCATGGGGCCACGCACCACGTCGCCCACCGCCCAGACATTGGGCAGGTTGGTCTTGCAGTCGTCGTCCACCACGATGGCGCCGCGCTCGTCGAGCTTGAGGCCCACAGCTTCGGCATTCAGGCCGGTGGTATTGGGCACGCGACCGATCGAGACGATCAGCTTGTCCACATCCAGCTTCTGCTCTTCGCCCTTGGCATTGGCGTAGCTGATGCTCACGCCCTTCTTGCCCGCCTTGACCTCAGCGATCTTCACGCCCAGTTCCAGCTTGAGGCCTTGCTTGACGAAGATCTTCTGGGCTTCCTTGGCGACTTGTTCATCGACAGCAGCCAGGAAAGTTGGCAGGGCTTCCAATACGGTCACTTCCGCACCCAGACGGCGCCAGACCGACCCCATTTCCAGGCCGATCACGCCCGAGCCGATCACACCCAGCTTCTTGGGCACTTCCGTGACGGCCAACGCGCCGTCGTTGGACAGAATCAGCTTCTCGTCGAACTCGGCGCCAGGCAACTGGCGTGCGCTGGAGCCTGTGGCAATGACGACGTGCTTGGCGGTCAGCGTATCGGGCTTCTCACCCGTCACAGCCACTTCGTAAGCGCCATCAGCAGACTTCACAAAGGAACCGCGACCATGGAAAAAGCTCACCTTGTTCTTCTTGAACAGGTAGAGGATGCCGTCATTGTTCTGTTTGACGACCGTATCCTTGCGGGCGATCATCTTGGCCACATCCATCTTCAGCCCTTCCACGGTGATGCCGTGGTCTGCAAAATGGTGTGCAGCCTGATCGTAATGCTCTGAAGACTGCAGCAAGGCCTTCGACGGGATGCAACCCACATTGGTACAGGTACCGCCAGGTGCAGGGCCGCCCTTGCCATTCTTCCACTCATCGATACAGGCAACCTTGAAACCCAGTTGCGCTGCACGGATGGCCGCAATGTAGCCGCCGGGGCCTGCACCGATGACGATGACGTCGAATTGATTGGACATGATGGTGTCGATCCGCTTGTTGCGCTGTGGTGATCTGCCTCGAACTCAGTCGTCAGGCACGAAGATCCACAGCAGGATGTAGAGCAATAAACCCGAACCCCAGAGCATGAACATGGCGGCAAAGATCAGCCGCCAGATCCACGACTCCATGCTGGTGAGGCGCGCAATGCCACCGCATACGCCACCCAGCCAGCGGTCGTCTCGTGAACGACGCAGCTGGCTGACCTCCAGGCGGCCGGAAGCGCCGGCCGGTAAGCCGTCGCCCGACTGGGGCAATTGATGGATAAGACGGGCCTTGATCTGCTGGAACTCCTCATCGCTGAGCACGCCGCGTTCATGCAGCAAGGCGATGCGTTCGAGTTCGTCAGCCAGAGACATGGTGGATGCGATTCCGGTCGTGGTGCTGCGTGGGGTTTGACAGTCCGGAGCGGGCCCTTGTGAGGCCCGCCCGGCCGCAAAAAATCAGGTCAAGTAACGATCAGGGGCGATCAGATGTCGAACAGCAGGCGAGCTGGATCTTCCAGCGCTTCCTTCATGGCGACCAGGCCCAGCACGGCTTCGCGGCCGTCGATGATGCGGTGGTCATACGACATCGCCAGGTAGTTGATCGGACGGATCACGATCTGGCCGTTCTCCACCACAGGGCGATCCTTGGTGGCGTGCACGCCCAGGATGGCCGATTGAGGCGGGTTGATGATCGGGGTCGACAGCATCGAGCCGAACGTGCCGCCGTTGGAGATCGAGAAGGTGCCGCCGGTCAGGTCATCCAGACCCAGCTTGCCGTCACGGGCCTTCACACCGAACTCGGCGATCTTCTTTTCGATCTCCGAGAAGGTCATCTGGTCGGCATTGCGCAGCACGGGCACCACCAGGCCACGAGGCGAGCCCACGGCCACGCCGATGTCGAAGTAGCCGTGGTAGACGATGTCGTTGCCGTCCACCGAGGCGTTCAGCACGGGGTACTTCTTCAGCGCGTGCACAGCGGCCTTGACGAAGAAGCTCATGAAGCCCAGCTTGGTGCCATGTTCCTTCTCGAACTTCTCCTGGAACTTCTTGCGCATCTCCATCAGCGGCGCCATGTTCACTTCGTTGAACGTTGTCAGGATGGCATTGGTGGCTTGCGATTGCAGCAGACGCTCGGCCACACGGGCACGCAGACGGCTCATCGGCACGCGCTGCTCGGGGCGTTCGCCCAGCGGATTGGGCACGCTCGGGGCCTGAACAGCCGGCAGCGCGCTGGAGGGTACGCCAGTGGGGATGGCAGACGCAGCAGGTGCGGCCGCAGCCGGCTTGCTGGCACCAGCCGCCACCGCTTGCAGCACATCACCCTTGGTGACGCGACCATCCTTGCCCGAACCGGGCACCTGGGCCGTGCTCAAGCCATTGTCGGCCAACAACTTGGCAGCGGCGGGCATCGCCACGTCGGCCTTGCTGCCACCGGTCGCGGCGGCAGCCACGGGGGCTGCGGCAGGTGCTGCAGCGGCGGGCGCCGAGGCAGCAGGCGCAGCCACGGCACCAGCAGCGCCTTCGGTATCAATGCGTGCGATCACCTGATCGGACACGACGGTGCCGCCATCAGCGATCACCAACTCGGCCAACACGCCAGCGCCAGGCGCAGGCACTTCGAGCACGACCTTGTCGGTCTCGATCTCGATGAGGATTTCGTCCGCAGCAACAGCCTCGCCGGGTTTTTTCTTCCACTGCAACAGGGTGGCTTCGGCCACCGACTCGGACAACTGAGGAACCTTGACTTCAATGATTGCCATGATGTGTATCTCCATTCGGCCCTGCTATCGCCCTCACCTGCTGCCTGTCTAGCTGATGCGCACTGGATGCGCCCGCAGGCAGCTCGGTTCGGGCGCCCCGCAGGGCACCTGAACCTTTACTTGGTGAGAACGAAGCCCTTGAGCTTGGCGAAGGCCTGGTCCAGCAAAGCTTTTTGCTGTTCCTGGTGCAGGTGGGCATAACCCACTGCAGGCGAAGCCGAGGCGGGACGACCCGCATAGCCCAGCTTCTGCCCATCGGCCATGTTCTCGTGGATGTAGTGCTGAACGAAGAACCAGGCACCCTGGTTCTGTGGCTCATCCTGACACCACACCAGATCTGTCAGGCCGGGATACTTCTTGATCTCGGCAGCGAAGGCCTTGTGCGGGAAGGGATACAGCTGCTCGACACGGATGATGGCCGTGTCAAGCGCCTTCTTCTCTGCGCGCTTCTTGACCAGGTCGTAATAGACCTTGCCCGAGCAGCAGATCAGACGCTTGACCTTGCTGTTGTCGATGGTCTCGTCCACCTCACCGATCACGGTGCGGAATTCACCGCGTGTGAACTCGGTCAGTGGCGAAGTGGCGTCCTTGTTACGCAGCAGCGACTTGGGCGTCATGATGACCAGCGGCTTGCGGAACATGCGCACCATCTGGCGACGCAACACGTGGAAGATCTGCGAAGCCGAGGTCGGCTGCACGATCTGCATGTTGTTGTCGGCAGCCAGTTGCATGAAGCGCTCCAGGCGAGCCGAGCTGTGCTCGGGGCCCTGGCCTTCGTAGCCGTGCGGCAGCATCAGCGTCAAGCCGTTGGCACGGCCCCACTTCACTTCGCCGGATGCGATGAACTGGTCGATCACCACCTGAGCGCCGTTGGCGAAGTCACCGAACTGCGCTTCCCAGATCACCAGGCTGTTGGGGTCGGAGCCGGCATAGCCGTACTCGAAGCCCAGCACGGCCTCTTCAGACAGGATCGAGTCGATGACGACATACGGAGCCTGGTTGTCGGCCACGTGCTGCAGCGGGATGTAGGTACCGATGTCCCACTTCTCGCGGTTCTGATCGTGCAGCACCGAGTGGCGGTGCGTGAAGGTACCGCGACCGCAGTCTTCGCCCGACAGGCGCACCGGGTAACCCGATGCCACCAGCGAGGCAAAGGCCATGTGCTCGCCCATGCCCCAATCCACATTGATCTCGCCACGACCCATGGCGGCACGGTCATCGATGACCTTCTGCACCAGGGGGTGAGGCTTGAAGTCCTTGGGGATGGTGGTGATGCGTTCGGCCAGACGACGGAACTCTGCCAGAGGCAGCGCGGTGTCGGCGCTGTCCGTCCACTTCTTGCCCAGGTAAGGCGTCCAGTCAACGGCGTACTTGCTCTTGTAGTTGGTCAACACAGGGTCAACCGTGTGCTTGCCAGCTTCCATGGCCGCGCGGTAGCCCTTGACCATGTCATCGGGACCGGTTGCAGGCAAGGTGCCGCCACCCACCAGTCGATCACCGTACACCTTGCGGGTGCCGGGGTGCTGGCCGATCTTCTTGTACATCAGCGGCTGGGTCATGGCAGGTGTGTCCTGCTCGTTGTGGCCCAGCTTGCGGAAGCAGACGATGTCCACCACCACGTCCTTGCTGAATTCCTGGCGGTAGTCCAGCGCCAGTTGCGTGGCCAGCACGACCGCTTCGGGGTCGTCGCCGTTCACGTGCAGCACGGGCGCTTCGATCATCTTGACCACGTCCGAGCAATACAGCGTAGAGCGGCTGTCGCGTGGGTCGGAGGTCGTGAAACCGATCTGGTTGTTGATCACGATGTGCACCGTGCCACCCGTGTAGTAACCACGGGTCTGGGCCAGAGCCAACGTTTCCATCACAACGCCCTGACCGGCAAAGGCCGCGTCCCCGTGAACTTGCACGGGCAACACTTGATAGCCCTTGGCATCACCGCGGCGGTCCATACGGGCCTTGACCGAACCTTCGATCACCGGGTTGACGATTTCCAGGTGGGACGGGTTGAAGGACAAGGACAGGTGGACAGGGCCGCCAGCCGTGGTCACGTCGCTGGAGAAGCCCTGGTGGTACTTCACGTCGCCAGAAGGCAGGTTCTCAGGGGCGGTGTGTTCGAACTCGGAGAACAGCTCGGCGGGTTGTTTGCCCAGCGTGTTGACCAGCACGTTCAAGCGGCCGCGGTGGGCCATGCCGATGACGATTTCCTGCACGCCCTTTTCACCGGCACGCTGGATCAGCTCGTCCATCGAAGCGATGAAGCTTTCGCCGCCTTCGAGCGAGAAGCGCTTCTGGCCAACGTACTTGGTGTGGAGGAAGCGCTCCAGGCCTTCGGCAGCCGTCAGACGCTCCAGGATGTGCTTCTTCTTTTCGACGCTGAAGGTCGGCTTGGAGCGGATGGACTCCAGCTTTTCCTGCCACCAGCGCTTTTCACCGGGGTCGGTGATGTGCATGTACTCGGCGCCGATGCTGCCGCAGTAGGTTTCACGCAGGGCCTGCACGATTTCGCGCAAGGTCATGTGCTCGGCCTTGGTGAAATACGTGTTGGTGGCGCTGAACGTGATGTCCATGTCCGACTCGGTGAAGTCGTAGAAGGACGGTTCGAGCTCGGGAATCTTGAGGCGTTCCTGGCGCTTGAGGGGATCGAGATCCGCCCAGCGGGAACCGAGGAAACGATAGGCAGCAATCAACGATTGAACGTGAACCTGCTTGCGCGCCACAGCCAGATCAGCGGAGCTGGTCTTGACCATGAAGGCATTGGCCTTGGCACGCTGGGCAAACGATTCAACCACGGGCGCATGGGCCACATCGCGGTGATCGGTGCCATCAGAGGCTGGGACGTTCTGGAGGGCGTCGAAGTAGGCTCGCCAGTTGTCTGGCACGGAACCGGGGTTGTCGAGATATGCCTCGTACAACTCTTCAACGTATGGGGCGTTGCCCCCGAACAGGTACGAGTTCGACCTGAACTGCTGCATCATTTCGCTCACCTCGCTCCAGGGTACCCCTGGACATTGGCTGGTTGAAAAACCTTCCGCGACACGGCTTGACCGGTTGGCGGATTGCGACCCGCCTTGCTGACTGCTTGGAAAACAAAATCCAGCAAGGGCGACGGGAAGGGCCGTAAAGAACCGGGGTCAAATGTACCACCTAAGTGGTTTCACGCCACAAATAAACACGGAAAGCACAAAAAGACTTCGGTATTTGGCTCGGCGCAACAAAATGTGATCCAAGAAAAAACCGGGCACATGGCCCGGTTTTATTTTTGCGCTGCAGCAAACGCTGCGAGAACAGGCGATCAGCCGAAGTTCTTGGCAGCGAAGTCCCAGTTCACCAGGCTGTTGAGGAAGACCTCAACGAACTTGGGACGGGCATTGCGGTAGTCGATGTAGTAGGCGTGTTCCCACACGTCGATCGTCAGCAGCGGGGTGTCGCCGGTCGTCAGAGGCGTACCAGCTGGGCCGAAGTTGGCGATGTCCACGGAGCCATCGGCCTTCTTGACCAGGAAGGTCCAGCCGGAACCGAAGTTGCCCACGGCCGACTTGGTGAAGGCTTCCTTGAAAGCGTCGTAGCTGCCGAACTTGGCGTTGATGGCATCAGCCAGCTTGCCAGTGGGGGCGCCGCCGCCTTGGGGCTTCATGCAGCTCCAGAAGAAGGTGTGGTTCCAGATCTGGGCTGCATTGTTGTACACGCCGCCGCTGGACTTCTTGATGAGGTCTTCCAACGACATCGCTTCGAATTCGGTGCCGGGGATCAGGTTGTTCAGGTTGGTGACGTAAGCCTGATGGTGCTTGCCGTAGTGGTATTCGAAGGTTTCCTTCGTCAGATGAGGGGCCAGCGCGTCTTGAGCGTAAGGCAGAGGAGGAAGCGTGTGTGCCATGGTGCTTGTTCCTGATGAGTGTGAAGAAAATTCGACCGGCGATTGTAGGCATGGGCGCGCCGGGACATGATTCCTGGGGGCTTTCGTTGGCGTTGTTGGTGCCCGACGTGTGCATCAATCGTGCTGTTCAGGCGTGGATGCCGCATCCAGCTCGACCTGGGTGACGCGCATGTGCAACACCCCATCGGCCATCACACCCCGAACCTGTGCGCCCTCGCCTGCCTGCGTCGCTCGCGTCATCGGCGCACCGGTTTCATCGGTCAACCATGCAAAGCCACGCGCCAGGACCTTGTGGGGATTGAGCGCACCCAATCGTGCATCCCAGGCTTGCAAACCATGCTGATGGCGAGACTGTTGCACGGCTACCGCACGCACCAGGCGCTGCTGCAACTGAGGCAAATGCTGCCTGGAACGACGTACGCGCTCCTGACAAGCCGCCAGCATGCGGTGCTCCAGCAAACTCAAGGCCTGCCGATGCTCACCCAGAACCTGGGCGGGACGGGCCATGCGCACAGCAGCCTGATCCAGTCGCTGCGCCAGGTTGTCCAGCCGCTGATGAATCCGTTGTTGCATGTGGCGCTCGACAGCATCGAGTTGATCCAGCGAGGTCTCGCGCGCTTGCGCCACCAGTTCGGCCGCAGCGGTTGGCGTAGGCGCCCGCAAGTCAGCCGCGAAATCCGCCAAAGTGAAATCGGTTTCATGCCCCACGCCGCACACCACAGGAATCGGGCAAGCCGCGATGGCGCGCACCACGCGCTCGTCGTTGAAAGACCACAAGTCTTCCAGCGAACCACCACCACGACACACGATCACCGCATCCATGCGCTGGCCGCCGCGATGCGCCAGGATCACCTCGGTCAAGGCCTGCACGATCTGGGCTGGCGCCTCGGCACCTTGAACAGCGCACGGCGACAGCACCACTTCGACATGGGGCGAGCGCCGTCGAAGCGCCGTCAACACATCCCGCAAAGCGGCAGCACCCAAGGACGTGACCACCGCCACACGCTGAGGAAACCTGGGCAAGACTCGCTTGCGCCCAACATCGAACAAG
>NZ_SCTN01000462.1 GCF_004297345.1 Aquabacterium sp.
CTGGCATTGGCCTTCATCGGCCTGCGCGTGGTCTACACGGTGCTGTACCTGGCTAACATCGCCCCGCTGCGCAGCCTGGTATGGGCCGGCGCGCTGGCAGCGAACATCGCCATGTTCGCCCCCACGCTGAGCAAGCTGTTCTGATCGATTGATCAGGCTTGTGCCGGTCTCAGGCCGGCACGCAAGCACCCCATGTCTTGCAGACACGCATGCACCGCCTTATCCAGCGGTGTGTGCGGCTCCGGCCCGATCAGCGCGACCAGCTTCGCGTTGTCCAGCCGCAAGGGCACACGCCACAGATAACGCATCTCGCGGATCTCTTTGAACAGAGGCACGAAGGGTGACAACAGCGTCACCACAGGCCAAGGCAAAGACTTGATCGGCAAGCCTGGATCACCTGCCGCGCGCTGAATGGCGTGAGCCATCTCGATGCCTTGTGGCAGCCAGTGGCCACCAAAGTGCAGCACTTCGAATTGATTCAAGCGATCAGGCTCGGCCAGATCAAGCGCCATCAACCTCGCCGCAGCCTCAGCCAGATCGGGCAGATAGGCCCAGGCATGACCCACGCTTGCTACCCCCGGGTACACCACCTTTCGCAAAGGCTGGCCGGGCTTGATGAGCAGCGTACCGAACCATGAAGATGGCGAATGGGCATCGAAAAAATCCCCCGCCCGTAACACCATCGAGCGCACCGGCTGGCGCGGATCTGCGGCAGCACGGCGCAACATCTCTTCCATCTCGACTCGCACGGCACCTTTGCGCGTAACGGGGTACTGCGGCGACTGCTCGTTAACCAACGCGCCCGCATCCGGCCCGAAGTTGTAGACATTGCCCGGCAGCAAGAGCCTTGCACCAGTCCGGCGGGCAGCTTCCACGCTGTGGGCCAGCATCGGCAAAGCCAATTCGCGCCAGCGCACATAGCCGGGCGGGTTGGCGGCGTGAACAATGAACTGCACGCCTTGCGCCGCAGCCAGCACATCCTGCGGGTTCATCGCATCACCCTCATGCCATTGCACCGCCTCCAGCCCTCGCAAGGCCTCGTCCGCATCGGCGCCAACGCGCTGTGCCATGTCCGCATGCCGAGTGAGCGCCCTGACCTGCCAGCCCTGCTGCAAAAGGCGGAGCGCCACGGCTCGACCGAATCCGCCTGTGGCGCCCACCACAAGTGCTGTTGCGGTCATCGAGGGTTGAGATGTTGTCTGGTGTGGCATGGTGAAGATCCGGTTTGTCTATCAGGCTGATGCTAGGCAAATCCAACCAATACAACAATTGCTTAACTGTGCATGCCTGCCATACATTTACGCATGGACAAGCGAACCAACATCGGCGCACCTGACTGGAACCTGTACCGGTCCTTCCTGGCCGTGATGCACGAAGGCAGCCTGTCTGCCGCCGCACGCGCCCTGGGCATGACGCAACCCAGCGTGGGCAGGCACATTGCAGCGCTGGAAGCTGCTCTGAAGGTGACGCTCTTTACCCGTGGGCCCGACGGCCTCAAGCCGACCGCCACAGCACTGGAAATGCAGGCGTCGGCCCAGGCCATGGCGTCTGCCGCGCAGCATGCCCAGCGGGTGGCTTCGGGCAATCAACACGAGGAGCGGGGCACCGTGCGCATCACGGCCAGCCAGATGATGGGCGGCGAGGTGCTGCCCGAGATCCTGGCGCGCTACCAGGCTCAGCACCCGCTGCTCACCATCGAACTGGTGCTCAATAACAAGATGAACGATCTGCTCCAGCTCGAGGCCGACATCGCCGTGCGCATGGAACGCCCCACGCAACAAGCCTTGATTGCCAAACGCCTGGGCCGTGTCGACATCGGCCTGTATGCCCACCAGCGTTACGTGCAGGCTCGCGGCCTGCCGCGCACCATGGCCGAACTGGCGCAGCACGCCATGCTCGGCCCCGACCAGGACACCTTCGTCACCCGATTGGCTGCGCAACATGGCATCCCGCTCTCCCGCGAGATGTTCAGCTTTCGCTGCGACAACGACCTGGCCCTGCTGGCGGCCTTGCGTGCCGGCCTCGGCATCGGCGGCAGCCAGATCGGTATCGCCAGACGTGATCCAGCCTTGATGCCCGTGCTGGCCGATCAGCTGACCTTCAGCCTCGACATGTGGCTGCTGACCCACGGCGATCTGCGCAGCAACAAGAGAGTGATGAAGCTTTATCGCTTTCTGACCCAGGAATTGAGTGCCTATGCTTTGTCCAGCCAGCGTACATCGTGATCTGCCTGATCTGCCTGATCTGCCAGGCCAGACAGGTATAAGCTCTCCCCCGCACGCCGACACACAACAAGCCGCCAGGAGTACAGATTGAACAACCGCCCTCTCACCGCAGAAGAAGCCCGCGTTCTGGCCGTGCTGGTTGAAAAGCAGCACACCGTGCCCGATAGCTACCCCTTGTCTCTCAACGCGCTCACCTTGGGCTGCAACCAGAAAACGGCGCGTGATCCGGTCATGCAACTGAGCGAGGCCGACGTGCTGCAAGCCATCAATGGCTTGAAAGAACTGAGCCTGGTCAATGAAGTCAGCGGCAGCCGTGTGGTGCGCTTTGATCACAACGCCGCACGCGGTCTGGGCGTGCCCAGCCAGTCTGTGGCGCTGTTGACCATGCTCTTGCTGCGCGGCCCGCAAACATCGGCCGAACTGCGTCTGCACACGGAACGCTTGCACCGCTTTGCCGACATTTCGTCAGTCGAAGGTTTCCTGGAAGAGTTGGCCGAGCGTGAACCCAAGCGTGTGGTCAAGCTGCCCCGAGGCCCTGGCGAGCGTGAAAACCGCTGGGCGCATTTGCTGTGTGGCGAGGTGCAGATACCTGTGGCCGTGGCTGGTGCAACAGCGTCATCCACAAGAGCCGCTGCCAGCGATGAAGAGTTGAGCGCGCTCAAGGATGAGCAAGCCCGTATGGCGGCCGAGTTGCGTGACCTGAAAGCACTGGTGATGCGCATGGCCGCCGAACTGGGTGTCGATCCCCAGGCTTGAAATCACGCGCCGACAACCAGCCCCACGGCCGTCAACACCGGCGTCAGCAGGTTGACCGCCACATTCATGCCCATGAAGGGCAGGAGCGCGGGTGTGTTGTCCGCATGGCGTGACGCACCACGCACCACATTGAGCGCCACAGGCAAGGTGAGCAAGCCCAACAGCGCGCCACGTGGCACGCCCATCCACAACACGGCACATACCAAGGCACCGTAGGCCAGCCCGTATTGCGCCAGCAGCACGGGCCAGCAACGCGCCTTGCCCAGCAGCATGGGCAAGGTCACACGCCCTACCCGCCTGTCTGCGTCCACATCCGGAAACTGATTGAGCAGCAAGAGGTTGTTGACCAGGCCAAACGGCAGCAAGGCCATCACGACCATCTCAGGCGCCCAGCGCCCCAACAGCACCGCCGACGTTCCCAGCAACATCAAAGGGCCAAAGCCCAGACCCGGCGCGATCAAACACAACCACGGGTGGCGCGTGACCCAGGGCGTGTAAGCCACCACCAGCGCCAGCCCGATCAAGCCCAGCGGCATCAGCGCGGGCAAGACGGCCAGATCGCGCCACAGGAAGTACAACCCCGTGCACATGGCCCAGGCCAAAGCCACAAGCCCCATCACCAAGGCACTGCCGGCCAACTCGGGCCTGGCGGGCAAGGCACCGCTGCCGCCACTGAAAGGCGTGCGCTGCGTATGCATGTCGAGCCCGGACTTGAAATCCACGTACTCGTTGAGCGCATTCACGCTGACATGGGCCATCAGCCCGCCCAGCACCGCGAGGATGGCATCCGGCCAGGCCAGGGATGAAGCATGGGCACGAGACAACCACCAGCACACGGCCACGCCCAGGGCCATGCAGGCGGGTGTCAGCAACAAGAAAGGCACACGTGCCGGCGTCCACCAGGGCTGCTTGTCAGGCATGGGCAATCTCAGGCCTTGTCTTCAGCGCCGACTTCCCACAGCTTCTTCCAGCCTTCGTGCCCCAGCTTGCGCAAGGTGGCGATGTTGGCCTCGTAGATGTCTTCCGGATCGGGAATGGCCGCCACCGCCTGCTCCAGGCTGCTTTCGCGGATCAGGTGCAAGGTTGGATACGGCGAACGGTTGCTGTAGTTGTCGATGTCGTCCGGCTCGGTGCCATCGAACTGGTAGTCCGGGTGGAAGCTGGCCACCTGGATCATGCCTTCCAGATCGAGTTCGGCGACAGCGGCGTCCACCACATCCAGGAAGTCATTGAAATCCATGAAATCGGTCAGCACGCCCGGATGCACCAGCAAACTGGTGTCGATCTCTTCGGGATCGGCATCACGCAGGATGCACAACTCGGCGATCAGATCTTCCAGCAAGGCCTCTGGCGTGTCCGCATCCGAAACCCGATAGCGAATCTGGTTCTTGACGTGTACCGCCTTGGCGAACGGGCACAGGTTCAGCCCGATGACCGCGCGGGTCAGCCAGGTCTGGGTGTCGGCAATGATGGTGTCGTGATCGAGGCTCATGGCGATATTGTCCCGTATCAAGTCGGCTGGCTGGATGAGGCCGTGGTTCAATACCGCATCAAGGCAGCATCATGGCCTGTTCAGGCCCGAGCATACCCCCTGCCGTACGTTTTACCGCCCTGACCCCGACCATCCTTTGAGCCCATCATGAGCCAAGCCCCCAACCTGCACCAACTCGTTAGGCAGTTTGCGCATCCGGGCCGACTCGATGCCATCTTCCTGCGTCCGGCCAGAAGAGAACCCGTGGTTCAGGTTCAGCAGGTGGAGGCCCTGGTGGACCGCGGACTGATGGGTGACCGGGCTGCCGAGAAAACGCCATGGCGAACGGGTGGCAACAAGCGCCAGGTCACGCTGATTCAGGCCGAGCACATGCCTGTGGTCGCTGCCTTCACGCAAAAAAGCCATGTGGACCCGGCCTGGTTGAGGCGCAATCTGGTCGTATCTGGCTTGAAC
>NZ_SCTN01000061.1 GCF_004297345.1 Aquabacterium sp.
GGCTGAGCGACGACATGATCCGACGCGCCTACAACAAGCTGCGCCACCGCGCCTGGTTCGGCGTGTACGCCAATATGAGCGCCTGGCAAGCGCCCGCCGCCGATGCGCACAAGCTGGCCGGCAGCTGGGTGATCAGCGCGCCCCCATTGAGCGCCGTGTGCCCCATCACGACAGGTAGCTTCACCTGGGCAGGCCGCACCGGTTTCACGATGCAGCTGCACGCCTCCTTGAATGCAGATCGCCAGGCCACGATCGCCTTGATGCAAGCCTGGATCGCCGACCTGTACCGCGTGGCCGGCATCCACGAAGCCGACATCCAGCCTCAATGCATCGCCATGCACGAACTCCAACAACAAGCCCGCCGAGTGGATTCATGATCACGCCCCGCCACGTTCTCGTCAGCAAAAGCATTGTCGGCCTGTCCTGGGTTCTGGGCCTGGGTGAGCTGGCCCATCCTGTTGTTCACATTCCGCCCATGTGGTTGTATGTGGTGATGGCCCTGTCCCTGCTGGCGCATGGCGCTCAATGCGTGTACTTCACGCGCAAGTTCGGCCATGTGGCTCAACCGCTGTGGCCCCACCTCGTGCAGATCATGATCTTCGGCATGCCGCACATCGTGGGCTTTCAGCAAGGACCGCAGGCTGACGGCGCCAACGACAAGGCGGTGTCCGCGTGAACACAGCTGCTTCGGGCGAATTCAACCTGTATGCGCTGATGCAGTCGCAGGCCATGGCGCAGCCCGGCCGCATTGCATTCGCGCAAGCTCGACAACGCAGCAAGGCGGGCCGCTATTTGTATGAAACGCGCAGCTACGGCCAGTTCCTGCATGAAGTCGATCGCACTGCTGCCTGTTTGCGCGATGCCGGTATCCGCCGTGGCAGCAAGACACTGATGCTGATCCGCCCGGATCTGGATCTGCCCGTCATCGTGTTCGCCTTGTTCAAGCTGGGCGCTGTGCCCGTCATCATCGATCCGGCCATGGGCATGAAGCGCCTGCTCGATTGTGTGCGCAAGGTGGCGCCTGACGCCATGATCGCCCTGCCCTTGGTACACGCCCTGCGCCCTTTCGTGGGCGATGCGTTTGCCAGCATCAAGTTGTTCATCAGCACCGGTACCGCACGCTTACCAGCCACGCGTCGCTTGCTGGATCTGCGCAGCAGCAAGGCCCCGATCAGCAAGATGGTGAACACACAGGGCAGCGACCTGGCCGCCATCTTCTTCACCAGCGGCAGCACGGGCACACCCAAGGGCGTCGAGGCCCTGCACAGCACGCTGGGCGCGCAGATCGCCCATTTCGCCACCATGTGCGAAGAAGATCAGCAAAGTGTGGAGCTGGCCGCCTTCCCCGTGGCCACCTTGATCTCGCCCTGCCTGGGCCAGACCAGCGTGATCCCCGACATGGGCTCCATGCACCCAGGCCGCTGCAAGCCCGACAACCTGATCCAGGCCATAGAAGACTTTGGCATCACCTCCGGCTTTGCCTCGCCCATCGTGTGGGAGCGCCTGAGCCGCCATTGCGCCGCACAAGGCAGGCAACTGCCTAGCATTCGCCGCGCCTTCAGCGGTGGCGCCCCCATTCCCTACAAGATGGTGGAACGCCTTGGCCAGGTCATGCCGCAAGGCGTGATGCACACGCCCTATGGCGCCACCGAGGTCACCCCCATCAGCACCATCGATGCAGCTGAAATCGAACGCGAAACGGCTCGCTTGTCTGCCGTGGGCTATGGCGTTTGTGTTGGCAAGGTCGTGCCCGGTCTGGAAGTGCGCATCATCCGCACGGAAGACCACGCCTTGCATCACTGGCGCGAAGTAACTGAACTGACCGATGGCAAGGTGGGCGAGATCGTGGTGCGCGGCGCCTTGGTGTCTCCCCGCTATCACAACGACCCGATCAACACGGCTCAGACCAAGATCGAAGCGGCCGAGCCGGACTCGGCATTCCCGTTCTGGCACCGCACTGGAGATGCAGGCTACTTCGACAAGCAAGGCCGGCTGTGGTTTTGCGGTCGCATCAAGCACATCGTGCAGGCACAAGGCAAACGCTACTTCTCCGTACCGGTTGAGGAGGTACTGAATGCCGAAGCCGAGGTCTGGCGCTCTGCCCTGGTCGGCGTGGACGTGGAAGGCCAGACCGAGCTGGCCATGGTCGTGGAGTTCTACCCCGAATACAAGCACCAGATCAGCCCGACACGCCTGCACGCCTACAAGGCCAGGCTGGACGGTCTGGGCTTCCCTGTCAGGCATGTGTTGCCCTACCCCAAGGCATTCCCGGTAGACAAGCGACACAACTCCAAGATCGAGCGCCCGCTGTTGGCTGAATGGGCGCAGAAGCAAATCAACAAGGGCGTACGCTCATGAAAACACTGGTGACTGGCGGCGGCGGATTCCTGGGCCGCTACATTGTGGAAGCCCTGCAGGCACAAGGTCATGATGTGGCCGTGCTGTGCCGTGGCGACTATCCCTTGCTGCGCCAGCAAGGTGTGCAATTGATCCAGGCCGACCTGGCTGATGCAGGCGCCGTGCGTGAAGCATGCCAAGGCATCGAACGCGTGTTCCACGTGGCCTCGAAAACAGGCCCATGGGGCCGTCATGAAGACTTTCATCGCACCAATGTGCAAGGCACGCGTAACCTGATCGACGCCTGCCATGCCAACGGCGTGCGCAAGCTCATCTACACCAGTTCGCCCAGCGCCGTGATCGGTTTTGACGACCTGTGCAACGCCAACGAGCAGACGCCCTATCCCGCCAAGCCCATCAGCGCCTACCAGCACACCAAGATGCTGGCTGAACAGATGGTGCTGGCCGCGCACGGCCAACACGGCCTGGTCACCACGGCACTGCGCCCACACGCCATATGGGGCCCGCGAGATACCCAGTTGCTCCCAGCCCTGATCGAGCGACACAAGGCCGGCAAGCTGATTCGTGTGGGTTCGGGCCACAACATGATCAGCGTCAGCTATGTCGAAAACGCGGCCTGGTGGCACCTGCAGGCGGCCGACTACGATGAAGCGGGCGGCAAGGTCTACTTCGTCAACGAAACTGAGCCTGTCTCCATGTGGGCCTGGATCGATGGCCTGCTCGCCGCCATCGGCCTGCCGCCCGTCAAACGCGAAGTCTCGTACGGCACGGCCTACGCCATCGGTGCAGCCTCGGAAGCCCTCTTCACCGCTCTGCCCAGGCTGGGCGAACCCAAGCTGACCCGCGCCGTGGCCGCCGTCTGTGCCAAGCACCACTACTTTGATGTCTCTGCAGCCCAGCAGGACTTCGGCCTGAGCTCCCCCGTGTCGATGGCCGAAGCCCATCGCCGCTTTGCCGCCTGGTTTGGCAACACGACATCAGAACAGGACACGCCATGCGCCCTCGCTCATCCATCCTGATCACGGGTGCCTCCAGCGGGATCGGCCAAGCGCTGGCCCTGCACTTTGCGCAGCAAGGTCATCTCGTGCTGGCGGGCGTGCGTCGCCGCGAGGATGCGGACGAGCTGGTTTCACGTTCGCAAGGACGCGTCACGCCCATACGGCTGGATGTCACATCTGCGGCATCCATCGAAGTGGCACTGGCCCAAGTCCAGGCGCATGCCGGAGAACAACTGGACGTGCTGATCAACAACGCTGGCCTGGCCTTCAGCGGCGCCCTTGAGCACACCCCGCAAGACGAACTGGCCCGACTGATGAACGTGAACGTGATGGGCACCTTCGCTGTCACCCGCGCGTGCCTGCCACTGTTGAGGCAAGCCAAAGGGCACATCGTCAACATCAGCTCGATTTCCGGCCTGTTTGCCGCACCGGGATTGACGGCCTACGTGGCCTCCAAGCATGCCGTGGAAGGCATGACTGCCGCCTTGCGCATGGAACTGGCGCCCCTGGGCGTGAAAGTCTGCTCGATTGCCCCCGGCAAGATCGACACACCGATCTGGGACAAGGCCCTGCACACCACCGCAGTCATCCAGGCCCGAAATACGCAAAACCCCGCGCAGTCCCCCGTGCAGAGCCCCACACCGGCCTTCGCCCCGACCTACGCGCCCCACTACCAGACGCTGGACACCTTCTACCAACGCTACGCCCACGACGAAAGAGGCACGCCGATGGCAGCCGTGATCAAGGCGGTGGAAAAAGCCCTGCGCAGCGACGCGCCCAAGGCGCGCTATATCGTCGGCCGCAACGCCCGCCTGCGCGCCTGCCTGAACTGGCTGCCCACCGCCTGGCGCGAACGCCTGATTCTCAACAGCGTGGCCCGTGCCGCCAGCTGAAATTCAGGACATTGCCACTTCCGCACACCCTCAAACGCGCAATTTTGACAAACTGCGCCGCCAAGACGGTGATTCATGAGCACATGCCCGGGTAAAATTCGGGCTTACACCAAGACAGTGTCACCTCCGTGACATGCGAGAAAGCCCATGATCTTTGGAAAGCTGCTGCCCCGTGAGGGCAATTTTTTTGAGCTGTTCAACCAGCACGCCAATCACATCGTCGTGGCCGCCCACGCCTTCGCGAACCTGGTCAAGCACTACAACGACACATCCCTGCGTGACAAATACAACCAGGAAGTGGACGCCGCCGAAAGCGCCGCTGACACCGTCACCCGTGAAGTCAACCGCCTGCTGCACAAGACCTTCATCACGCCGATCGACCGCGAACAGATCCACACGCTGATCAACACCATGGACGACGTGGCCGACCTCATGCAGGACGCCGCCGAAACCATGGCCCTGTACGACGTGCGCAGCATGACCGAGGAAATCGTTCGCCTGACCGACCTGTGCGTCAAGAGCTGCGAGCGCCTGAAGTCGGCCGTGTCTCTGCTGGATGACATCGGCAGCGCCAAGACCGCCGAAGCCGCCCTCAAGACCTGCGAAGAAATCGACCAGCTCGAAACCGACGCCGACCGCGTGATGCGTGCCGCCATGAGCAAGCTGTTCCGCGAAGAGCCCGATGTGCGTGAAGTGATCAAGCTCAAGGCAATCTACGAGTTGCTGGAAACCGTCACCGACAAGTGCGAAGACGTCGCCAAGCTGATCGAGGGCGTGATCCTCGAGAACTCCTGATCCCGAGAGGCTGACATGACAACCATGCACGTGGCCCTGTGGGTCATCGTCGCGCTGGTGGTGCTGGCACTGCTGTTCGATTTCATGAACGGCTTCCACGATGCTGCCAATTCGATTGCCACCGTCGTCTCGACCGGTGTGCTGCGCCCCACCCAGGCCGTGGTGTTTGCCGCGTTCTTCAACTTCGTGG
>NZ_SCTN01000463.1 GCF_004297345.1 Aquabacterium sp.
CGAAGTCTCCAAAACAGAACGAATGGCAAGACATGGCCGCGTGAGAAATTGTCACGGCCTCGCTGGCATATCGGCGGATAAATTCGCGACTTGAGCTATCTATCGCTGCCGTCCCACGATGGCAGAGGGAATGGCGTCCAGCGGCAGTTCTCTTTCTACGCCGCCCAGCTTCATGGCTTCCTTGGGCATGCCGTAGACCACGCAACTGTCTTCGTCCTGCCCCAAGGTGCGGGCGCCGGCTTCGCGCATCTCCTTGAGGCCACGGGCACCGTCATCGCCCATGCCGGTCATGATCACGCCCAGCGCATTGCGACCGGCCGCGCGGGCAACGGAGCGGAACAGCACGTCCACCGATGGCCGGTGTCGGCTGACGGGTGGCCCGTCCACCACCGCTACGCGGTATTGCGCGCCGCTGCGTTCCAGCACGAGATGACGGCCACCCGGGGCAATCAGCGCCAGGCCGCTGTGGACGCGGTCGCCGTGAGCGGCTTCTCTCACTTCGATATCGCAGATCGAGTTCAGCCGGCGGGCAAAGGCGGCCGTGAACTGGGCAGGCATGTGCTGTACGACCACCATGCCGGGGCAGTCGGACGGCAGTGCACACAGCACGGCTTCCAGCGCTTGGGTGCCACCGGTCGACGTGCCCAGCGCCACGACGCGATCGGTTGTCTCGCTCATGGCTCGAGGTGCGCCTGCAGGCAGGATGGCGTCGGCCGTGAGCTTGGCCGCCACCTTCAAAGGGGGCGTCGACGAGCTGCTGGTGCGCTTGAGTCGTGCGTGGGCTGCGGCCTTGACCACCGCGATCAGGTCATCCGATTCATCCATCAGATGTTGCTTGAGCCCGGCCTTGGGCTTGGCCACGATGCTCACCGCACCGGCAGACATGGCTTGCATCGTGGTTTCCGCGCCCTGGGTGGTCAACGTCGAGCAGATCACCACAGGCGTGGGCCGCTCGGCCATGATTTTGCGCAGAAAGGTCAGGCCATCCATCCGTGGCATTTCGACGTCCAGCACGATCACATCTGGCCATTCTTGGGCCATCTTGCTCATGGCGAACACCGGATCGGCGGCCGCCCCCATGACAGACAGGCTTCGATCACTGGACAGCAGTTGCGTCATCACCTGGCGCACCACGGCCGAGTCATCGACGATCAACACGCGTATGGCTTGGGTCATGTCAATCCGGTCGCTTTCGGTAGATGGATGGACGAACCATCTGCAACTGATCCGTCACGCCATGCAGGCTTTCCGAGTGGCTGATGAAGAACCAGCCGCCCGGCTTGAGTTGCGCCACCATGCGGGCCATAACGGCCTTCTTGGTGTCTACGGAAAAATAGATCATCACGTTGCGCAAAAAGATCACGTCGAACAGCCCGACATCAGGCAGACGCTCGTTGAGGTTGATCTGATCAAAGCTCACCTTGTCGCGCAAAGGCTTGTCGACGAGGAACCATCCCTCCTGGCTACCCACGCCTTTCAGGCAATAGCGCGCCTTGGTGCTTTTGGGGATGTTGGCGGCATCTTCGATCGGGTAAAGCCCCTGGCGTGCTGTCTCCAGCACGCGGGTGCTGATGTCGCTGGCCAGGATGTCGAAACGTGTGTGGCCCAGCGCCTCTGCCAGCACCATGGCCAAGGTGTACGGCTCTTCTCCACTGGAGCAGGCCGCGCTCCAGATGCGTACCTCGCTTTGCTGGCGCAGCGCAGGCGCGATCTGGCTGCTCAGGAATTCGAAGTGCTTTGGTTCACGGTAGAAATAGGTTTCATTGGTCGTCAGCAGGTCGATGGCTGTTTGTCGCTCGGCCTGATCCTGCTGGATCAGGTGCAGGTAGTCGCTATAGGTATCCAGGCCACGTTGGAGCAGGCGCTTGGCCAGTCTGCCGCTGACCAGCGGCTTCTTGGCGTTGCTCATATGGATGCCCGCCCGATCGAAGATCAGCTGTTTAAAGCCATGGAATTCCTTCTCGTTGAGGATCGCATTGCCCATGCCGGCCTCCCTGTTCAGTGCTCGGCTGCGCGCGTGGCGTCTGCCCCACCGAAGCCGTTGAGTGCCGACAGTTCGTCCACCGACAGCACCTTGCCCAGATTGAGCAGGATCACGAAACCGGAGCTGATTTTGGCCATGCCATCGATGAAGTCGGCCCGAATGCGTGTGCCAAAGCTGGGAGGTGGTTCGATCTGCGTGCTGTCGATCTGGCGCACGGCGCTGACGGCGTCCACGATGATGCCCAGAACAAATGTGTCGTCATCGTTGTGTACTTCCAGGATCACGATGCAGGTGCGTCGCGATACCTCGGTCTTGCCGCGCCCGAAGCGGGCGTGCAGATCGATCACGGGGACCACTGCGCCACGCAGATTGATCACGCCACGCATGAAGCCGGGCATCATCGGCACGGTGGTGATGTTGCCGTACTCGATGATCTCGCGCACACGCAGGGTGCCAACGCCGAAGAGCTCGCCTCCCAGGCTGAAGATCAGGTATTGGCTGACCATGCCGCTCTTTCCGGCTTGTGCGCTGTCTCGGGCGCCGCTGATGGCCCCGCTATTCAGGGTGAGACCGCTCATGGCTTACTCCTCGAACTTGACGAATTCCTGCTGGTTGATGCTTGAAGCATCGTGCTTGCGACGGACGGTGTTGTGCTTGCGCGGGGTTGCATGACCACCAGCCGAACCAACATTGGCCGACGAGCGTGCGATGCGGGCGATCGTGTGTTGTGCAGCGGCTGAGGTGGCGGCGGATTCCTGGGTATGGAAGAAGCTCATGAGCTCTTGCAGTTGCTCAGCCTGGCCACTCATCTCTTCTGCGGTGGCGGCCAGTTCTTCCGATGCGCCGGAGTTCTCTTGTGTGAGCTGAGACAGTTGCGTTACGGCCGTGTTGATCTGACCAATGCCGGATGACTGTTCATCGGATGCGGAAGCGATCTCCTGTACCAGATCCGAGGTCTTCGAGATCGAAGGCACGATGGCGTCTAGCAGTTCGCCCGCACGCTCTGCCAGCGATACGCTGGATTTCGCGACTTCACCGATTTCCTGTGCCGCTTCCTGGCTGCGTTCGGCCAGCTTGCGCACTTCGTCTGCCACGACGGCGAAGCCCTTGCCGTGCTCGCCGGCACGGGCGGCCTCGATGGCGGCATTCAGCGCGAGCAGATTGGTCTGGTAGGCGATGTCGTCGACGATGCTGATCTTGTCGGCGATCACCTTCATGGCCTGTACCGTTTCCTTCACGGCCTGTCCGCCTTCAACGGCTTCCTTGGCCGCCTTGCTGGACATGCCCTCGGTGACCTTGGCGTTGTCGGCGTTTTGTTGCACCGAGCTGGACATTTCTTCAATCGAGGCGGAGGTCTCTTCCACGCTGGAGGCCTGTTCGCTGGCGCCCTGGCTGATGCTTTGTGCGGTGGCCGACACCTGCTCGGCTGCGGCTGACAAAGCGTTGGACGAGCTGCGCACTTCCCCGATGATCTGCGACAAACGATCCGCCATGCCCTTGATCGCGGCCAGCATGCTGCTCGTGTCGCCGGGCTTGACCTCGATCTGAACGGTCAGGTCACCTTGTGCAATCCGGCTGACCATTTCGGCGGCATAGGCAGGCTCCCCTCCCAATTGCTTGATCAGGCTGCGGGCAATGGCGTAGCCGATCAGTGCGATGGCCACCAGGGTCGTTGCGGCCACGATCAGGCCAGTGATGTTGGCTGATTGTTGCGTGGCCTGGGCCTCTTCCGAGCCTTTCTTGGCCAGCTCCAGGTTGTATTGACGGTGCTCGTCCAGCACCACACCCAGTTTGGCGACCAAGGGGCGGTTCTTGATCTGCCATTCCGCGGCCTCTTCTTGCTTGCCCGCATGGGCGAAATCCGAGGAGGCGCGGAACACGGCCAGGGCGTCCACCATCGCGGCACGGTCGGCTGCCAGCAAGGCCTTGTCCTTGTCATCGGCAATCAGCGGTTCGTATTTCTTGAAAGAATCCTCTGCCTTGCGTGCCAGTTCCGCGATGGTCTGGTCCAGTTCGTGGATGCGCTCCTTGTCGTGGTCTGCCACCTGCTGCCATGCTCTGGCGCGCATGGTGGCAATGGAGCTGGCCGCTTCGTCCAGTGTGAGTACGCTGGGCATGACGTTCACGTACGAAAAATTGGCGGCCTCATACACCTTCTTCATCTGTACGGAGGCCACGCCAGCCAGCACAGCCACGCCAATGAGCGCAGACATCACGAGCAAGGCGAACTTCTGGGTAACGGTCAGATTTTTCATGTCAAGTGTCCTGATGGAGAGTGATGGGTGTGCGCGGTCAGATCAAGTCGTGCACGGTTGGTCGTCGAGCGACTTGATGGTTCTGTGACAACAAACCAGCCTCGCTCTCATGGGTCACTTGCGCAACCAGGTTGGGAACATCCAGCAGCAGAGCCACGGACCCGCTACCGAGAATCGTGAATCCGCCGATGCCGCGGACTTGCTGGAACACCTTGCCCAGCGGTTTGATGACGGTCTGGGCTTCGCCCATGAGTTGGTCCACGACAAGACCGACACGCTTGCCTCCGCCGTTGACCACCACCACGTTCTGGCGGCGGCCCGGTTCGCCTTCGATGTCATACAGTTCGCGCAGGCGAATCAGCGGGAGCACCTCACCGCGCAGGTCCAGCCAGTCGCGGTTCGCGGTTTGCCGAGAAGACAGTTCCATGCACTCGACCACCATGCCCAATGGCACGACATAGGCCGACTTGCCGACGCCAAGCAGAAAGCCGTCGATGATGGCCAGCGTGAGTGGCATGCGAATGGACATGATGGTGCCCAGACCCTCTTGCGTCTTGATATCGATCGTTCCGCGCAGTGCCGCGATGCTGCGTTTGACCACGTCCATGCCCACGCCACGACCGGACAGATTGCTGACCTGATCTGCCGTAGAGAAACCGGGTTGAAAGATGAGCTGGTAGATCTCGCTGTCGCTGAGGTTGATGTCGGGTGCCACCAGGCCTCGCTCGACGGCCTTGCGCAGGATGCGATCCTTGGACAGTCCGCCACCGTCGTCGGCGACTTCGATGACGACATGCCCAGCCTCGTGATAGGCGTGAAGGCTGACGGTGCCTTGAGCCGACTTGCCCGCCAACAGCCGGCGCTCGGCGTTTTCAATACCGTGATCCATGGCGTTGCGCACCAGGTGGGTCAGGGGGTCAGCCAACTTGTCGACCACGGTCTTGTCCAGTTCGGTTTCCGCGCCACTGATCTTGAGCACGATGTCCTTGCCCAGTTCCTGACTCACGTCTCTCACCACACGCTGAAAGCGGTTGAACGTGCCCCCGATCTGGACCATGCGCAGGTTCAAGGCGCAATCGCGCACCTCTTCCATCAGCCGAGCGACGGCCGAAGTGGCCTGTATCAGGTCCTTTGCTTTGTGCTTGCGGGCAACCAGGGCTGCACCAGCTCCTGCAATGACCAGCTCACCCACCAGATCGATCAGGCGATCCAGCTTGGCCGCATCCACTCGCAGTTGATGGGTCTCAGTGTTGCGCCCTCCCCGTGACTGGGTTTGCTTGGCCAAGGCCGCGTCGATCACGGCTGGGTGAACCTGGCCCGTTTCCACCAGCATGTGGCCCAGCGGGGCAATGGGCAAGCCCTGATGGCCTTGAACAGTCTGCGCATCCAGCGCGGCGTCCAGCTCCGTTTGGGTCAGTGTGCCGCAGCGCAGCAAAATCTCACCCAGCCGCAGATCCGACTCGGGCAGTTCCGCGATCAGCGCGGTGTATTCGCTGATCTTGCTGCGTGGCGGCATGATGCGAATCAGGCTGTCGTCTCGCACGAAGTCGAACGCACCGTCTATCGTGCCCTTGTCTGCATCGCTTTTGAAACTGATCTCGAAACCCAGATGCGTTTCATCCGGGTCCAGTTGCGACAGCGCCGGAACGTTGTCTGTCAGTGTGACGATGTGAACGATCTCGCCAAAGGTCGTGAGAAAGCGGATGAAGCTCAGCGGGTCAAAGCCTTCTCGGATGGTCTCGCGGCCGAATCGAAGTGAGATGTGCCAGTGGTCGCTGTCGACCAGGCTGTTCGGGTCTTGTCCTTCGTTGTCTGGCAAGCCTGCAGCGTCCTGCTGTAGGCGTGCTTGCAGCTGTTGGATGAGTGTCTGTCCCTGATCACGGCAGGCTTGGTCTGGCTGGCTGCCTGCATCCAGCCGGTCCACCAGATCCCGGATGTGATCGCCAACGGCGAGCATCAAGGAGGACAGTTCGGCATCAAACCGGATGTGGCCTTGGCGAACTTCGTCGAGCAGGCTTTCTGCCACATGGGTGAAGGCGACGATCTCATCGAGCCCGAATATTCCGGCCGAGCCCTTGATCGTGTGCGCGGCACGGAATATGGCGTTGATGGTTTCGGTGTCGTGTGGTTGCTGCTCGATGTGCAGCAAGGCTTCTTCCATTTTTTCCAGCAAGTCACGGGCTTCCGTGATGAAGGCCGTCATGGCTTCGTCGTGTTTCATGCAAGAGCCTCCTCGGCATTCGGCAGCACGACGTCGAATTCGCCGCTCAGGCCTGTCAGCGCGAGGGCTGCCTGCAAGGCCTCGGGCGGTGCCTGCAGTCGCATGGCGATCTCCTGGCGTCGCGCTTCATGTCGGGTGGCCAGCAGCAACTGCAAACCAGCCCCATCGACCTCGGTGACGTCGTTCAGCTTGATGAGCAGATCGCTACCTGGCGTCAAGGCATTGAGCAGGCGATCTTTCAGTGCGTGAACCGTGAAAACGGTCAACTCGCCTTGCACATCCACGACGGTGCTCATGGCATCACCAACTTGGACACCACGCTCAGCAACTGAGGCGGCAGAAAGGGTTTGACGACCCAGGCCTTGGCACCTGCCGCCTTGCCCTTCTCCTTCTTGTCATCACCTGCCTCCGTGGTCAGCATGATCACGGGGGTGTACTTGTAGGCGGCCATCTGCTTCATGGCCGTGACAAAGCCGAAGCCGTCCAGATTGGGCATGTTCACGTCGCTGATCACGAGGTGGTACTTGCGGCCGTCCAGCTTGGTCAGTGCCTGCTTGCCGTCTTCGGCTTCCACGACCTCGAACCCCGCGCCGCTCAGTGCAATGCGCACAGCCGTGCGCAGCGAAGAAGAATCGTCAACAACCAGAATGGTCTTGCTCATGATGGTGCTACTCCCTTGTCAGAAAAAGGTGGTGTCGCCGTCGTCGGATGCGCTGGCCGTGTTGATCAAGTCGGGCAACTCGATCGGGCGTCCTTCATGCGCGGCCTGTTCTTCTGGCGTGGTGTAGGTGCTGCGCAGTTGCGCCAGCCACTGTTGAGCGGATGCTGCGGCCTCGGGGTGGGCGTTGGTGATCTGGTCCAGGGTGCTCAGCAATTGCTCCTGGTTGTCACTGGTGTGCTGCAGGATCTGGCTGATGCGATCCTGCGCCTGCACTGCCACGAGCACCTGGTCGATCTCGTTGCGGATGGCCTGGCTTTCCGTCAGCAGGCTTTGCGTGTTGCTCATCACATCAGTGGCCGTGCTGTGGATGCGTTGCACGACGCCTTCGATGGTTTGAGATGCCTGGTCCATCAGCGCCTTGTCATGCTTGGTGAAGGACTCGTAGCTGTCGCGGGCCCGGTTGATGGCGGCGCTGACCTGCGCGATCACCGAGCTGATGCGATCACCTGTCTGGCCGGACTCCAGCGAGAGCAGGCGCACCTCCTTGGCGACCACGGCAAAGCCCCGGCCACTTTCGCCAGCGCGGGCCGCTTCGATGGCCGCATTGATGGACAGCAGATTGGTTTGCCGGGCGATGGCCCCGACTTCAGCCGCCATACCCTGGAGCTGACCGACAAACTGCGTGACGGTCACGACCTCGTTGAGCAACTGGCTGCGCACTTCCAGCGCTTCTCGCAAATCGCGCAGCAGGCCGGTGAGTTGGGATTGCGCATCTGTGAGTGCGTGGTGCAGGCCGCCGTCCTGGCCGCCCTGGGTAGCGCGGTCCATGGTGTCGCACAAGCGCTGCGACATGCCCGCAAAGCGCTGTGTCAACACGTCCATGGCATGCGACAACTGCTGCCTGGCTGCGTGCAGGTGACGAGACCAGATAGGCAACACGGCACCGCACAAGGAGGGCAGATGCTCGTGAGCCTGATTGGCCGTGCGCCGGTTTGCCTTTGGCGTACGACCTGAACGGCGCGCTATCCACGTCGGTAGCGGGCCGCAAATCAGCGTCGTGAGTGTGGCGAATGCCAGACAGATTGGCCAGACCCATGCCGGATTGGCCAAACTGAGGTGAATCGACAAGATACCGAACGTGGCAACAGACAGCCCCTGCCACAAGGGTGATGAAGGCGCCGAGGCCTCATCGGATGGGGAAAGAACCCCCGCTGCCAGTCCCATGGTTTTGCTCCTGCGAATAGGCGTAGGCAGCTATTCGTCCAAAAGCGCATGCACCTTGATGAGGCGCAAGCTGCTTTTAAGCAATATTTCATGGAGTCGTCAGTACGCACGTCTCAAGTTGACGTTGGCGTGTGTGACAACTCCATCAAGTGGGGCTGGAAGTGATCGGTCTTGAATTACGGGTGCAACAACTCCATGTATGTGCTCGCTAAAGCTTATCGGATCGCACAAATGCCGTATTGAGTCATTTATGTGTTTGGTGGCGTTTTCTTCAGATATATGTGAGGAATGGCGCATTTTGCCAAGGGCACAGCCTGTGCTCTAATCTATCGGTCATCGTTTTTCTCATGCGGTCATGCTTCCTAAATCACTAGCGCTCATTGATGACGACAAAGAGTACGCAGAGTTCCTGGCGCAGTATCTGCAGGAGCAGGGCGTGCGTGTCGATGTGTTTTCCGACAGCAACGATCTGCTGGTGCACGCCGATCCCTACGGCTACCAGTTCTACCTGGTTGACCTGATGCTCCCGGGCATCGATGGGGTCGATCTGATCAAGCTGCTGCGCCGCCGAACCACGGCCGGCCTGGTGGTGGTGTCAGGGCGCCTGGCGCCGGAAGTGTTCAAGGACGTCATCAGCGCAGGTGCAGACATGTACCTGACCAAGCCGGTGCAGTTCGAGCAGGTGGCGTTGGCCATCAAGGCCGTGAACCGCCGTATCAGTGGTAACGGGCAGGTTCAGGCTGAATGGCGGCTTGAGCGCCGTACGGGGCAACTGGTTGCACCCGATGGTGCCAGGGTGGATCTCAGCGACATCGACCAGGCGCTCATGGAATGTTTTGTTGAAGCGCACGGTGAGGTGGTCAGTCGCGATACCTTGCGCCAGCGTATCGGCAAGCCCGATGGCAAGGCCGATGACCAGGAAGCCACGGACGGCCTCAACGCGACCATTTACCGCCTGCGCCGCCGTATTGAGCGCGCTACGCCTTTGCTGGTGCCGCTGCAGTCCAAGTCGCGTGTGGGTTACGTGTTTCGCGCGCCATTGACGGCGGCTTGACGATCGCCGTCGGGCTGCTTCAATCGGTCGAGCTGGGGGCCTGGATGATGGTCAGCCGCATGGTGGTGCCAGGCGCTTTGTCGCGGTCTGACTCGCCTGGCTCGACCAGACTGACTCTTGCGCCGTGCAGTTCCATCACGCGCCGCACGATGTACAGGCCCAGGCCGTGCCCTGGCTGCGTCTGATGATGGGCGTGGACGCCGCGTTCAAACAAATGCGGCAGCACCTCGGCGGCCACGCCCGGGCCATGGTCCACCACGTCGATGATCAACGCCAGAGGGGAGTCTGAATCGCTGATCTGGATGCTCACCATCTCATCTGGCGGGCTGAATTTCAGGGCATTGGCCAGCAGATTGCGCAAGGCCAGTCGCATCAGGCTCATGTCCATGGAGGCCGTGCGTGTGGTGGTCAGCCGCTGAATCTGGATCCGATGGCGCTCGTCGGCCGGCATGTCGGCCACGACCACGCCAATCAATGTATCGATGTCGGTGTCCTGCCGCGCGATGGGCGCCGACTGAGCCAGCAAGGCCGCCACGGCCAAGGTGTTGTCGATGTTGGCCATCACCTGATTCATGACCTTCTGGGCGCGGTCCACTCTTTGTGTGGTGGCCAGATCCTTCAGCCCGGACAGGCTGGCTTTGGCGCTTTGCAGGGCCGCTGAAGCGTTATTGAGCGGCTGGCGCACTTCATGGGCCAGCACGTCGAGCATTTCGCTGCGTTCCTTGAGCAGGCGATCCAGTTCTTCCACCTGTCGCTCAATGCGCCGGCGCAGGGTTTGCTCCTGGTGCAACTCGGCCTCGCGTTGATGCAACTCGGTGATGTCCTGTACGGCGCCAAAGAGGCGCACGGGTTGGCCATCTGCATAGATGACTTCACCAAAGCTGCGCACCCATATGCGGCGCCCCTTCGCCGTGACCACGGGCAGGGTTATTTCCCACGGATGGCCGCTGGCGATGGTCTGCTCAATCAACTTCCTGGCTTCTTCGCGCGCTTCCGGTGCGACGAACGCCATGGCTTCTGAGCGGGTCGGCTGGTGGCCCAGTGGCACTTCGTAGATGCGGCAAACCTCGTCGGACCACTTGTGCGTGCTGGTCAGCAGATCAACTTCCCAGCCACCGACATTGGCCACACGGCTCGTGCGTTCCAGAAAAGCCTCGCTGGCGCGCAACGCTGCCTCGGTTTCCTTGAGCTTGGTGATCTCGGTGACCTGGACCAGGAAGCCTTGCACTTCGCCATCGACGATGTCGGGCAGGTAGCTCGCCAGGCTGTGCCGTTGCACACCGTCCGGCCCTGGCACGATGCGCTCGAACAGTTGTTCCTGGCCAGCCAGCGCACCGCGGATATAGACCTCATTGAGCCCGAACAACTTCGGGCCCAACAGATCCTGCATGCGAATGCCGATGATCTGTTCGGGCGTCAGCCCGAACCAGACTTTGTAGGCCTTGTTGGCAAAGCGGCAGCGCAGGTCCTTGTCCCAGTAGGCCAGCATGGATGGCACGTGGTCCACCAGCTTGCGCATGTAGTAGCTGAGATCGGTGGGCAGCTTGTCGCTCATGCTGTTGTGGTCAGTCAGCGTAAGGGTCGTCGAATCCCAATGCCGCCATGATCTCGCGTTCTCGCGCTTCCATGGCTTCGGCTTCCTTCTTTTTCATGTGATCCCAGCCCTGGGCGTGCAGGGCGCCGTGCACCAGCATGTGCGCGTAGTGCGCTTCCAGCGTCTTGCCTTGCTCTTGCGCTTCACGCTCGATGACGGGCGCACAGATGATCAGGTCGGCCATGACCACGGGTTCTTGCGCGTAGTCGAAGGTCAGCACATTGGTGGCGTAGTCCTTCTTGCGGAAGTCCTTGTTCAGTGCGCGGCCTTCTTCTTCGCCCACGAGGCGCACGGCGAACTCGGCATCGGTATCGAGCGCGGCTTTCAGCCAGCGAGCCACCTTGTGGCGGGTCAGGGTGTCGCGGTGGCTTTTGTCTGCGAACTGCAGGCTCAGGCTGAGGGTCGGTTTCATGTGTTGGGCAGGGCGCTGTCGTTGGTCTTGTTGTTGCGCGAGGTCTGGCGGGGTTCAGGCTCGCTGGCCTGGGCTGCATCGTAAGCCTCGACGATGCGGGCGACCAGTGGGTGGCGCACCACGTCCGCCGAGGTAAAGCGGGTGAAGGCCACGCCCTTGACGCGCTTGAGGATGCGTTCGGCGTCGATCAGGCCGCTTTTGGCGCCTTTGGGCAGGTCGATCTGGCTGACGTCGCCCGTGACCACGGCGCGCGCGCCAAAGCCGATGCGGGTCAGGAACATCTTCATCTGCTCGGGCGTGGTGTTCTGGGCTTCATCCAGGATCACGAAGGCATGGTTGAGCGTGCGCCCGCGCATGAAGGCCAGCGGGGCGATCTCGATCAGGCCTTTTTCGAAGGCCTTGGTGACGCGGTCAAAACCCATCAGGTCGTACAGGGCGTCGTACAGCGGGCGCAGATACGGATCGACCTTCTGGGTCAGGTCACCGGGCAGGAAGCCCAGGCGCTCGCCGGCTTCCACCGCCGGGCGGGTCAGCACGATGCGCTGCACGGCGCTACGCTCCAGGGCATCCACGGCGCAGGCCACGGCCAGGAAGGTCTTGCCCGTGCCGGCCGGCCCGATGCCGAAACTCAGGTCGTGCGACAGGATGTTGCGCAGGTATTGCACCTGGTTGGGCGTGCGCCCGTGCAGGTCCGCTCGGCGGGTGTGCAGCGTGGGGCCATCGGCTTCCTCATCGGGCAGGGCGTGTGTCTCGTCAGCCGCTTTGGGCTGGCGGGCGCGCTGCTGGCTCGCCAGGCTGGAGGTGATGGCCAGCTGCACCATTTCCGCGCTGATGGGTTTGGCGCTGCGTGCGTACAGCGCATCCAGCAACTCGACCACCTGCTGAGGCACGCCGCGAGCGCCTTCCACGCGGAATTGTTCGCCGCGTCGGGTCATCGTCACGCCAAAAGCGGCCTCGATGGTGCGCAGATGTTCGTCCAGTGGGCCGCACAAGTGGGCCAATCGAGTGTTGTCAGGGGGGGAAAAGCTGTGCCGCAGTTGCATGAAAGCCCCGGTATGGAGAGAAAGCACGCAAATTGTCGCCTGCCGGAGGCTTCGCCATGTGACATATATTGCGAAAATCGGAGAGTCTTCGCACACATGGTGTGTGTGATGGGCTTTGGAGTCTTCCTTGAGCAAATGGCATCGTTGGTGGCAGTCCTGGGCCCAAAGGTCATCGTCTGCTGATTCGGAAACCGATGGCGACGGTGGTCCCTCCGGTACGGTCGGTCGTTCTCCGGCGCAGGTGCGTCGCTTGTGGTTGTTGTTGGGGCTGGGCCTTGCCCTGGCGCTGGTGGTCGCCTACGTCATGGTGGCGATCAACCGTGAGACGGTTCGTCTGAGCCGCCCCTCGACCATCGTGGCGGCCATGGCTGCAGAAAGTTCGGTTCAGTCCATGGGGCAGGCCTGGGTGGTGCGCAGCAACGCGGGCCAGTTCCCTGTCGGGGAGTCCGGCCACTTGCAGAGCCTGCCTGATGAGTGGTCTCGCAGCCAGCCCGGGTATCAAGGCGCGGTCTGGTATCGCTTCAACTTCGATACCAGCAAGCTGCCGGCGCCCGATCAGGTCATGGCCGTGCATGTGGAGCGAGCGTGCTCCAACGTGGAAGTGCACCTCAACGGGCAGTTGCTGTACCGGGGCGGGCGCATGAGTGAGCCCTATGCGCGCAATTGCTATCGCTCGCATGTGATCCCCCTGCCCACGGCTTTGCTGCGCGCCAACGACAACCAACTGGATCTGAAGGTGGGCGGCTACCCCATCAACCGCGTGACGGCACGCCAGCGTGCGGGCGGCCTGGCGGCGGTCAGCATCGGGCCGCTGCAGGAAATCCGCGAGCTGTACGAGCAGCAGGAGTTCTGGACGACCACCGTGTCGCAGGTGCTGGGCGGAATCCTGGCCGTGCTGGGTGTGTTTGCGCTGGGTCTGGCGTGGGTGCGCCGGCTGGATTACCTGCTGTATTTCGGTTTGCTGACGATAGGCTGGTCCCTGATGACGGGCCGGATGTGGCTGAGCGATGTTGCCGTGCCCAACGCGGGCATCGAAGTGCTGATCGCGATGATGTTCGCACCGATGACGGCGTTCGCCATCAAGTTCCTGTTGGGCTATGCAGGGCAGAGCATGGGCACGGTCAACCGTGGGGCACGCAAGCGCCAGCTCAACGCGGTGCTGTGGGCCCAGTGCGTGCTGTTCCCGGTGAGCTTGCTGGCCATGGGAACGGATCGCCTGTTCATTGGCGCGCGCGTCTGGTACATGCTGTTTGCCGTCGAGCTGTTCGTCACGATCGGCTTTTTCCTGTGGGTGGCGGGTAAAAAGCGCCGCACCGAGTTCTGGCTGATGAGCGCAGCACTGGGCGTGGTCGCGGCCGTGCTGGGCATCGAACTGACTTTCCAGAGCGGCCTGGTCAAGATGTGGGGCGTACATGTCACCCACTTCGTGATGCCGCTGTTGTATGCCGCCGTGGCCGTGCGCCTGATCCAGGTCTATGCCCGCGCCTTGCAGACGGCTGAAGGCGCCCGCAAGCAACTGGAGCGCCGCGTGCAGGAAATCTCTGGCGAGATCGAACGCAACTTCAACCAGATTGCCGAGTTGCGCGTCGAGCAGATCGCCGAGAAGGAGCGCAAGCGCATCGCTGCCGACCTGCACGACGACCTGGGCGCCAAGCTGCTGACCATCGTGCACACATCCGACAACGACCGCATCTCGACCCTGGCGCGCGAGGCGCTGGAAGAAATGCGCCTGTCCGTGCGCGGCCTGACGGGCAAGCCCATGGTGCTGTCTGATGCGCTGGCCGACTGGCGCGCCGAGGTGGTGTCCCGTCTGGGCCAGGCCGGTATCGAGTGCGAGTGGCGCAACCCCAATGACATCATTGAAGAGCCACTTTCTTCACGGACATATGTGCAGACCACGCGTATCCTGAGAGAAGCGGTCAGCAACGTGATCAAGCACAGTGGTGCTTCGCACGTGGTGATTTCGGCCGAGGTGCACCTGGAGCATCACGATTTCGTGCTGGTCATCCAGGACAACGGCAAGGGCATCCCGATGGAGCTGGATGGCCGCCTGGACCGTGGCCATGGCATGACCAGCATGAAGCACCGCGCCAAGCAGTTGAGTGGGCAGTGCCTGGTTGAATCCGGTCCGGGTTTTGGCACCGTGATTCGCCTGACCCTGCCTTTGGAAATCGCCACCATGCAACAAGTCTTGCCAACATCGCTGCCGGGAAGCCCCGGCGCTGCTAGCATGCGAAATATTGCGCGTGGACACTGATCCCAGCGTTCCTATTTGAAGTGAGGCCCGTCCACCATGAAGCAAATCCTCTTACTTGAAGACCTGCCCGAAATCCGCGCCTGGCTGAAGGTGCTGGCACTGCAGGTGTTCCCCGGGGCCCAGATCAGCGAGGCAGCGCGCATTCACGATGCGCTCGAGCTGGTCAATGCCGTGCGTTTTGACGTGGCCATGGTTGACCTGGGGCTGCCTGATGGCTCCGGCGTCGAGGTGGTGCAGGCCTTGCGCGAGAAGCAGCCTGATGTTCAGTCTGTGGTGGTGACCATCCACGACGATGACGATCACCTCTTCCCGGCCTTGCAGGCGGGTGCCTTCGGTTACCTGCTCAAAGAGCAGTCTCGTGAGCAGTTGGCCGAGCAGTTGCACCGCATCAGCCAGGGTGAGCCGCCGCTGTCGCCTTCGATCGCCCGCCGCGTGATCCAGTACTTCACGGCTCAGGCGCGCCATCAGCCCATCCAGCCCGATACCGTGACGCCGCACGTGCAGCTCACCGACCGCGAGAACGAAGTGCTGCTGCGCGTGGCCAAGGGCTTCACGCTGCCCGAAATCGGCCAGCAGTTGAACCTGTCGCGCCACACGATTGCGGACTACGTCAAGCAGATCTACCGCAAGCTCAATGTGTCCTCGCGTGCCGAGGCCGCGCTGGAAGCCCAGCGTCTGGGCCTGTTCCGTCGTTAAGTTTCGTCGCCAAGTCTTGTAGATGATTGCTCGCCTGACCGGGTTGCTGGCCGAAAAGCAGCCGCCCTTTGTGCTGCTTGACGTCAATGGCGTCGGCTATGAAGTGCAGGTGCCCATGAGCACCTTCTACAACCTGCCGGATCTGGGCGCCAAGGTGACGCTGCTGACCCAGTTCATCGTGCGGGAAGACGCGCAACTGCTGTACGGTTTTCTGACCGCGGCCGAGCGTGAGTCCTTCCGCGAGCTGATCAAGATCAGTGGCGTGGGCCCGCGCATTGCCCTGGCGTTGCTGTCTGGCCTGAGTTCCAGCGAGCTGGCTCAGGCCGTGGCCGAGCAGAACACCACGCGCCTGGTCAAAGTGCCTGGCATCGGCAAGAAGACAGCCGAGCGCTTGTTGCTGGAGCTCAAGGGCAAGTTGGCGCCGGCTCTGGTGGCGCCCGGTTTTGCCGCTGTGAGCGACAACCAGACCGACATCCTTCAGGCCCTGGTCGCACTGGGTTACTCCGACAAGGAGGCTCAGGCGGCCCTCAAGGCCTTGCCGGCCGATGTGTCGGTCAGCGATGGCATCAAACAAGCCCTGAAATCCCTGGCTCGATGAGGCCTGCGGCGGCCCCTTTTCAGGGCATCATGAACAGCTTGGGCAGTCTTGCTATTTTCTGATCTGGATGGCATGTTTTCCTGGTTTGTGGATGGCGCATACGCACGCGCACTGAGGCGATCGGCTCTGCTGGCGGCAGGGCTTTTCGGTGTCGGCTCTCTGATGGCGATGACCTCGGTCAAGCCGCCACCCAAGCCTGCGGCCAAGACGGTTCCCGTCCACGATACAGCCCAGGCTTTTTGTCAGGACATGGCCAGGCGCTTGCCCAATCTGCCGCTGGCCGTCTGCGCCAAGGCACAGTTGACGCCCATCGCGGCCAAGTCTGCCCAAGGGCGTCCTTTGTTTCAGCGCGACGTGATTTCCAGCAATGCGCATTTGCGTGTGCTGGTCATTGGTGGCATCCATGGTGATGAGTTGTCGTCCACCTCGTTGGTCATGCACTGGATTGCGGCGGCTGGCGAGACACCGTCCAACATCCACTGGCGTTTCATTCCCTTGATGAACCCGGATGGCATGTTGCTGGACAAACCCACGCGGACCAACTCGCATGGCGTGGACCTCAATCGCAACTTCCCCACGCCCAACTGGGACAAGGAAGCGCCGATCTACTGGAATCAGCGTACGCAGAAGGACCCGCGCCGCTACCCAGGCCCGAAGGCCTTGTCCGAGCCCGAGTCGAAGTGGTTGTTCGACGAGATGGAGCGCTGGAAGCCCAATCTGATCGTGTCGGTGCACGCGCCGTACGGTGTGCTGGACTTTGACGGCCCCACCTCGCCGCCGCAGCGCCTGGGGCGCCTGTACCTGGATCAGGTCGGGATCTTCCCCGGTAGCCTGGGCAACTACGGCGGGGTGCACAAGAAGGTGCCCGTGGTGACCATCGAGTTGCCCAGTGCGCTGCGCACCCCACAAGAGGCCGAGATCCGCCAGATGTGGCTGGATCTGCTGCGTTGGACGGCGGAGCGCCTGGGGGCCGATTGACGTCGGCAGCGCCTGCTGCGCGGACTTTTTGATCCTGGCGTGTGATTACCTGGCGTTAGACTGGTCATTGAGGGCGCGTCATGCGCGCCAGAAAATAACCATTCACGAAGGGATTCACCATGCGACTCACACTGTCGTCTGTTGTTGCGGCGTCTTTGTTTGCTGCCTCTTGCCTGCCATTGGCGGCCCACGCTGCCTCGCCATTGTTCGATGGCTCAGCTTCTCTGTCGGGCTTGAGCTATCAACTGATTGACCTGGATCCCAATGATGGGATTGCCCCGTCTGTGACGTTCAAGACGGATCAGGGGCTCATCTTCGCGACGGGCATGCGCCGCATGGTCGACCTGAGCAATCAGTCGCCAAACAACGTCTATCAACCCCTGGATGTTGGCTCCTGGTTGTTGCCTGCCTCGACCGTAAGCGTCAAATCGACGGACGGTCTGAGCACGGCGTCTGCTTCTGCTGACGGGTTGTCGACTTCTGTTCGCGTAGAGCGTCAGGACGCTCAGAACCTGCCTGCATCCCCCTTTGGTTCGGATAAATTGGCCCTGGAAGTCTGGGGGGGCGCGCAGGCCGGTACGTCCTTGCAACTGCCATCCTCCACGATGGACGCTGACGCGCGCACCATGACCGTGGATCTGGGCTCTTTGCCCAACACTGGTTATGCGACCTTCCAGCTGTCTGCGCACACGGCGATCGTTTTTTCCGGGCATGCGCGCACGTCCATCAACGTGGACGTCGGTAACCTGCCTTGGGATCTGTCCAGTGGCGGGGGCCAGACTTACAGCGTGTTCACAGCCAACGCGGGCATTGGCGGGGCGTTCGCCGCGCCTCAGACGCCACTTCAATCCGTATATCCGCTGGATCAGTTCTATGACGCTCAAAATGCGGCGTTTCAGTTCCAGGCACAAGGCGTGTCTGCGCAGTGGAGTTCGGTCGGCAATGTGCCTCAGTCGATGAGCGAGGGCGACGTGTCCATTACTTTGAAGAACCAGCAGGACGTGTCACAAGATGGCGTGGTTCTCCTGAGCGCTGACACGGTGCTGTCCGTGACGGCGCCTGCCGCCGTGCCTGAACTCTCCACCTGGGCTCAGGGTTTGCTGGGCTTGGGTGGCTTGATGGCGCTGATGCGCCGTCGTGCGCGTTAAAAAGACCAAGCGCCTCGATGGAGGCGCTTGGTGTGCTGCGAGTGGCTTGGGTCAGCGCGTAGGCGGTGCAGCCTGAGCGCTGGGCAGCGCTGCCAGGATCTGCAGCAGTCGGTTGATCTGCAGCGGTTTGACCAGGTAGTGGCTGAAGCCGGTTTGCAGGGCCTTGGCGATGTGGTCGGGCAGGGCGTCCGCGCTCAGTGCGATCAGCGGCAGCTTCTTGAAGTCTGGCTGGGCGCGCAGGCGGCGGCACAGGTCCAGGCCAGAACCATCGGGCAGATTGATGTCCACCAAGGCCACATCGGGGTGGGTGGCTTCGATGCTGGCCAGGCCTTCCGCCGCCGTCTCGGCTGAATACAGCCGCACTTGCGGATAGGCCGCGAACATGGCTTCCACCAGGCTGCGGTTCAGCGCGTTGTCCTCGATGTGCACCACGCGCAGCGGTGGCAGTGACACGGCCGGCTCGTTGCTGCCGCGGTTCAAGGTAGAGCGCAGATTGCCGGGGCCTTCGGCCAGTGGCAGACGCAGGGCAAAGATGCTGCCCTTGCCCAGGGTGCTGGTGACGTCGATGCGGCCATGCATCAGTTCGGCCAGGCGTTGTGACACGGCCAGACCCAGGCCATTGCCAGAAGGTTTGCCAGGTGCCGTGTCAAAGCGTGTGAAGGGCTGGAACAGGCGCGGCAGGTCGTTTTGTTCGATGCCGAAGCCTTGATCACGTACCTCGATGATGCCCACACGGTCATCCTGCGAGATCTTGCCTTGCAGCCAGATGGTCGAGCCTTGCGGGCTGAACTTGATGGCATTGCTCATCAGGTTCAGCAGGATGGCGCGGGTGTGTTGCGGGTCGGCCCAGACGGCGGGGCACTGGCTATCGACCACCACGGTGATGTCTTGGGCCAGGGCGTCGTCTTCCAGGGCAGCGCGCACTTCGCGCAGCAGCACCGACAGCTCGACACGTTGCGGGCGGATGCCTAGCGGCTTGTCGTCCAGCTTGGCGTATTCCAGCGCCTGGTCCAGCAGTGACAGCAGTTGTTGGCCGGCCGTGTGGATGTGGCCGATCTGGCGGCGTTGTGCTTCAGGCAGTTGCGTGTCGTTGGCCATGTCCAGCAACTGCGTGAAGCCCAGGATGGCGTTGAGCGGTGAGCGCATGCTGTGGCTCATGCGCGAGAGGAACTCGACCTTGGTGGCCAGGGCCACTTCGGCTTCCAGGCGCTTGGCGTGTTCGGTGTCGGCGCGGCGGCGGTCACTGATGTCGGTCAGCACCTCGATATAGCGGTTGATCTGGCCTTCAGGCCCGTGCACGGGCTGGACCGAGCGCGATACCCAGAAGGGCTCGCCGTCCTTGCGGTGGTGGCAGACTTCCAGCCGTTCGATGCTGCCGCCTTGGGCCAGCACCTGGTTGATGCGTGTGATGGTGGCGGGATCAGTGTGGGGGCCGCTGAGCAGCTCTTCGGGCAACTGGCCATGGCACTCGGTCAGGGAGAAGCCTGTCAGGCGCGTGAAGGCGGGGTTGACCCAGCTGATGCAGCGTTGGGCATCACAGATCAGGATGGCATCGGTGACCCGATCGGCCACCAGGGCCAGCTCCTGATTGGTGGCTTGCGAACGTTGCAAGGCGGCTTGCAACTGGCGCATGACCTGGCCTTGTTGTTCGAAAGCGTCGTGGCGGAGCTGGAGTTCGTCGAGGAGTCGTTGTGCGTCGTCAGCCATGGTGTCGGATACGCCCACGGGTAGTGAGCGGCGTACGTTGGCAGGGCGCCATGTGGCCGTGTCGGCCAGTCCGGCGGGAGGGAAGAGGGGGGCGTCTTCAGAAGAGGCTGAGCGGATGTCAGGCATGGCGGTGCTCCTCGCGTCGTGACCCATCGTCTTGTTCGCTGTCGGGCTTGAAACAAGCCTGCGCCGACGACCAGATACAAGCTCGGTTACAGCGCCTGGGAATACGCAGTGTAGGCACTTCTGACAGCTTTGACCATGTGTTGTGCCTAGTGTTTACGCGGTCGTTGTGAACTGCACGACGCATTAACCGGGTGATCAGTTCAAGGGGCATGCGCTACAGTGGCAAAGTCGCTGTGGCGGTCATTTGTGATGGGCTTATGGGCAGGCGGTGCGTTTACTTTTTGTCGATGTTGATGCTGTTGTTGACAGCATGTGGCAGCCTGTTGCCAAGGGGCAGTACGGAGAGCCAGTCGGGCTTTGCCTCCTTCGAGTCAGCGCGTGATGCGATTGAACGCGTCAAGCCTTATGAGACCACTGTGGCGCAGCTCAAGGATCTGGGTTTTGATGTGCAGGCTTCGGCCAATGTTCGCCAGATTCCCTATCCGGAAGTGGTTGCCCGCCTGGCGCCTAATCCCAGCGTGCCGTTGGCCATGCTGGATCCGGGTATCCGCGATTGCATCGAGGCGCGGCAGTTGTGTCGCGCTTATGAGTTCAGTTTTGGCCGTCAGAACAGCTATCGCGAGGGCAGCTTCTGGGCTGACTTTCTCAACTTCCGGCGGCGCACGGAGATCACAGGGTGGCGCTTTCAGGGCTTGATCGTGGCGCGTGACGGGGTGGTTTTGTTCCGCAACTATGGTGGCGAGCCGCAGATCAAGCAGACGGAGCGCCAATCCAATCCCTTGGGGCCGCTGCAGCCCGCCGGAGAGGCCGCGGGCGCTCTGATCAAACGCTGAGGTGGCGTAGCCGAAGGCGGCATATCCCTCCAACACCGTAGGCGAGTGCCTTGAGGTAATCTGCGGGCCGGTTTCCATCTCGGCCTCTTTTAGCATCGGTGCCCTATGACTTCCGTTTACGACTTTGAAGCGCAAACCATCACTGGCGAGTCCGTCAAGCTGGATCAATATCGCGGCAAGGTGCTGCTGATCGTGAACACGGCCAGCAAGTGCGGCTTCACACCCCAGTTCGAGGGCCTGGAGAAGCTGTGGCAGGAGCAAGGCGCCAAAGGCCTGGCCGTGGTGGGCTTTCCCTGCAACCAGTTTGGCTCGCAAGATCCGGGCAACAATGGCGAGATCGCCTCGTTCTGCCAGCTCAACTACGGTGTGAGCTTCCCGATGATGGCCAAGATCGATGTGAACGGCCCCAACGCCCACCCGTTGTACCAGTGGCTGGTCAAGGAAGCCCCTGGCATCTTGGGGACCAAGTCTATCAAGTGGAACTTCACCAAGTTCCTCATTGGCCGCGATGGCCGCGTGCTGGGCCGCTATGCGCCCACCGACACGCCCAAGGGCTTGCTGGCCGATATCGAGAAGGCGCTGGCCGCAGGCTGAACGCCGCACCACTTGTGCGACGATGGGGCATGAGCAACAAGCTGACTGAACTGCCCCGTACCGTCTGGTTGATCGGCTTGATCTCGCTGGTCAACGACAGTGCCAGCGACATGGTCTATCCGCTGGTGCCCATGTATCTGGCATCGGTGCTGATGGCCGGGCCGCGCACCTTGGGTTTGATCGAAGGGCTGGCTGAGGCCACGGCAGCTTTGCTCAAGCTGTTTTCCGGTGTGCTGGTTGATCGCACGCGACGCGCCAAGCCATGGGTGGTGTGGGGCTATGCCCTGGCCGGGTTTGGTCGCCCCTTGATTGGCCTGGTGCACAGTTGGCCTGCCTTGCTGGCCATCCGGCTGGCAGACCGCGTTGGCAAGGGGGTGCGTACCTCGCCCCGTGATGCTTTGTTGGTGCGCAGTGTGCCGCCTGATCGGCGTGGTCTGGCATTTGGGGTGCACCGGGCCATGGACAACGCGGGTGCGGTTGTTGGTCCCTTGGTGGCTGGGGCCTTGCTGGCAGCCGGTTGTTCGCTGCAGCAGGTGTTCACCTGGGCCTGGGTGCCCGCAGCCTTGTGCCTGATCCTGTGTTTGATGCTCCGAGAGCCTGGGGTCGATGTGGTGCCAGCGGCGGCTCCGCGGTCCTGGCGGTGGCATGGTTTGCCTGCAGGCTTCAAGCGCTACCTCTGGGTGGTGGCGCTGTTCACGCTGGGCAATTCGTCGAACATGTTCCTGATGTTGCGAGCCCGGGAGTTGGGTGTGGCGCAGGCACAGGTTCCCTTGATGTGGGGGCTGGTCTCCGTGGTGGCCATGATTGGCGCGGCACCCTTGTCAGCCTGGTCCGACAAGATCGGGCGGCATCGCCTGCTGGTGGGCGGCTATGCGGCTTATGGGCTGGTGTACCTGGCCTTGGCCAGTCAGGCGCATGCGGGGTGGACGCTGTGGGCATTGTTTGCGCTCTATGGCCTGTTTCTGGCTGCGACCGAAGGCGTTGAAAAGGCGCTGGTAGCGGACTTCGCCGAGGACGGGCAGCACGGGACCGCCTATGGTTGGTTCAATCTGACAGCCGGGGTGATGCTGCTGCCGGCATCCTGGGTGTTCGGGCTACTCTATCAATCGTTCTCGGCCGGCCTGGCGTTTGCCGTGGCTGCGGGCTGCGCTTTGCTCGCGGCCCTCCTGATGGCTTTCTGGGTGCCTCGACCGAGTGTGCTGCCAGCCTGAGTCCTGTTTCATTCACCTCGGCC
>NZ_SCTN01000464.1 GCF_004297345.1 Aquabacterium sp.
GCGCCGACCTGGTCTTCGATGTGGCAGGCGGCGGCGCCGGCCTTGATCAGGCTCTTGACCGTGCGCTCGATGTTGAAGGCCGAGGGGCCGAAGCCGGTGTCGATGTCGACCAGCAAAGGCAGGTCGCACACATCGGTGATGCGGCGGGTGTCAGTCAGGACGTCGTCCAGGGTGTTGATGCCCAGGTCAGGCAGGCCCAGCGAGCCAGCGGCCACGCCGCCACCCGAGAGGTAGATCGCACGGTAGCCCGCGCGCTTGGCCAGCAAGGCGTGGTTGGCGTTGATGGCGCCGATGATCTGCAGAGGGGATTCTTCTGCGAGGGCTTGGCGGAAACGTGCGCCAGGGGTCATGGTGGACATGTCGGATCTCCAACTTGAGCGGTTTGCCTGTGAAACGCAACGCCTGTGCCAGCCCCTGGGGCGCGCAGTCATTTTTCAATGCCAATGCACGAACTGCGACGCCAACTGCTTGATTCTCTTGGAGAAATGGCGACCGTGCCGTGGCCATTGTTATTCAATTTTCAATCTTTGCTGTTTCTGTTGTGAAACGATTTCATGAAATATATGAAACAATGAATTGAAACATTATTGAAACACCATTCAACTCCCCATGAGTGCCCTTCGCCCCCACTCGGCGACCACCGCCTTGCCGCACATCGTGGCCGTTGGTTTCAAGCGCATCAACAAGATGCTGCAGGAGCTGGCGCCGGACTTCGCCGATCGCGCCTCGGTGGACGTGCTGGACATGGGCTTCGAGCAAGCCGTCAGTCGTGTTCGCGACATGCAGGCGCAGCGCCCCATCGATGTGGTCGTGTCGGCCGGCTCGAATGGCGCTTACCTGCGCCAGCATCTGGACATGCCGGTGGTGCTGGTCAAAGTGGGGGGCTTCGATGTGATGCAGGCGCTGGCTCGGGCCCGTCGCGTGTCCCACAACATCGGTCTGGTGACTTACGAGGGCATGGCGCCTGACCTCGCGCCCTTTGCCGAGTTGCTTGACATGGGCCTGGTGCAGCGCACCTACCGCACGGAGGACGACGCTCAGGCTTGCGTGCTGGAACTCAAGGCCTTGGGCGTGCAGGCGCTGGTCGGGCCGGGCCTGGTGGCTGATCTGGCGGACCAGGCAGGTCTGGCGGGCGTCTTTCTCTACTCGACCGATGCCGTGCGTGAAGCGCTGGAAGATGCCGTTGAAGTGGCGCGCGCAGCCCGCATCGAGCAGGCCAAACGCGAGCGCCTCAACACCATCCTGGCGCAACTCAGCGATGGCGTGATCGCGGTAGATCAGCAAGAGCGCATCCAGACGCTGAACCCGACGATGGCGCAGTGGCTGGGCGTATCACCTCAGGCGTGGCTGGGCCGCAAGCTCACGGATGTCTGCCCCGAACTGAGTCTGCAGACCACCTTGCGTCTGGGTGTGCAGGATCTGGAAAAAATCGAGCGCATCAAAGGCAAGGCCTTGATCGTCAACCGCATGCCCATCGTCGAGCAGGGCGTGCTGACCGGTGCGGTGCTCAGTTGCCAGGATCCGATCAGCATTCAGCGTGTGGACAGGCACATCCGCACGCGCATCAA
>NZ_SCTN01000465.1 GCF_004297345.1 Aquabacterium sp.
CTCGGACTTTTTGTGCTCGTTGGTGGTCAAGCCAAACAGGCGCCCCACAACAGGCATGTCATGGAAGCCGGGGATGCCTGCCGAACTGCGGCTTTCACTGTCATTGATCAAGCCGGCCAGGATCTGAGTCTCCCCGTCCCGCAAGCGCAAGGTGGTGGTGGCCTGTCGCGTTCCTACTTGATAGGCGAAAGAATCGTTCGGTCCCGATACCTTGTTGGTGATGCTGCTGACTTCCAGCGCCACCTTGATGGTCACGTCGTTGTCCAGTTGAACCTGTGGCTCGACATCCAGCTTCAGGCCAACGTCCACGTAGTTGATGGAGACGGCATTGGAGATGCTGCCGTTGCTAGGCGTAGAGGTTGTCGTGAACACGGGCAGCTTCTCACCCAGCAGCACCTTGGCCTTTTCACGGTTGCGCGCACGGATCTTGGGATTGGCCAGGATGTTGGTCGTGTCATGCGTGGCACGCAAGGTGGCGATGGCCAAGGGGTTGGTGGTGAAGGCTTGCAGCCCTGTGAAACTGGTTAACGCAGCCGCTGAGCCCGGTATGCCGTATGACACCGATGTCGGCCAGGACATGCCCATCGCGTTGAGCTGGTTGTTGGACACCTCCATCACCTCCAGCTCCAGCATCACCTCCGGGTCAGCCAGATCGATGCTTTGGATCAGACGTTCGACCAAGCGCACCACTTCAGGCGTGTCACGTATGACCAGCAGGTTCAGCCGTTCGTCGACGAAGATGTCGCGCGTCTTGGCCACCGTACGCACCAATGACAAGGCTTGCTTGGGATCGGCATTGACCAGATAGAAGGTCCGCGTGACCGTGTCCAGCAGATCGCGCTGCTTTTGCTGCGTGGCCGGGAAGACAAGCACCGTGTTGTCATTGAGCAGTTTGGAGCCCAACTGCTGCGTGCCCAGGATCACACGCATGGCCTCGTCCACCGTCGTGTTCTTGAGGAAGAGCGTCACCTTGGCATCGCTGCGAACATCCTTGTCGAACACGAAGTTCACACCCGCGGCACGCGCAAGGGTCTCAAACACTGTGCGTACCGATGCTTCCCGAAACTCCAGCGTAATCGGCTTGGTGGCAGTGGCCAGTTGCAAAGTAGATTGCTTGCGGCTTTGCGACTCCCGCAACTCGGCCAGCTTGTTCATCATGGCGCGGGCCTTGCCATTGTTCGGGTCCTCAGACAGCACGGTCTGCAAAGCCGCGTCGGCACGCTCGTAGGCCTGTGCATCCAGCTGTTGCTGTGCCTCGGCGACCAAGCGTTGATGCCGCCGCAAACGCGTCAGCTCGCTCCTCAGCCAGGCAACACGAGGGTGCTGTGGTGCAGCCACCTCCAGACGTTTGAGAACAAGGGCCACGTCGTCAAGCCGCCCAGCGGCCCGTGCGGCATCAGCCAGATAGACCAGATAACCCACCGTGGCATCACGCTGCAACATCACTTCCGTGCGCAGTTGCCGATCGGTCTGGTCTTTTCGCGCGGCTTCATCCAGCTTCTGAAGCGCCGCTTCATGTTGACCCAAGCCAGCCAGGCGGTGGGCGTCCTCAATGACCGGGTTGGCACACCCGGTCACCAGCGTCGCCACGATGACGATGACCACTACCAGCTGCGCACGCAGTATCGACAAATCCATCATGCTCATCTCATCACAACGGTCTGTTGTTGCTGCAAGGGCAGATACGTCAGACTCATGGTTCGGTCCTGAATTCGATCGATGCGCCACTGGCCTTCGATCACGTCGCCCACACGCACCACCCAGGTGCTTTGCGGGCTGGTCAACACGGCACGCGCCACCGGGGGAGGCGCTGAGGCAGAACTGGCAGCCTGAAGCGGGGCATCGTCATTGAATCGACCTACCCAGGCATGCGGGAAACGCGGCGCCATGGGGGGAGGGGGAGGCGGCGGCGCCACCTCTTCAACGCGCTGCCGGATGGGCGGCTGCGGGGGCGGCGCGGTGCTGGCCCATGCCAAGGCAGGCTTGAACGACTGATCAGCGACAGCAACGCCATCTTGCACATCGCCCCGCTGCTGCCCTCGTTCTTGCCAGCGCTGCACGCCTCCCATCAAAGTTGCTGCCACCCACGGTGCCATCAACTCACCCTTGGCTTCACGCCCTGCCCCCGTAGCCGCATTGGGGCGCTCAGCCGATGACACATCCGCGTTTTGCTCACGCTCATGTCGCCTGGGCGCCTTGCCACCTTTCTGGGACGCCAGCAGATCATCATCGCCCTGCCCGCCCATCCAGGCGGCCAGACCACCAACCACGACCAGCGCGATCAACAAATTGCGGTTCATGGTTGCGCCTTCTCTGGCTTGCGCCACCAAAGAGACACGGCGACCCGCACTTGAACCTGATCGCTGGCCAGATCGCCCCGTTGCAGTGACACCTCGTCAATGCTGAGCGCAGGCTCTTTCAACATGGCAGCCAACCAGGCCTTGACAGCGGGATAGCTGCCACTGGCGGGCATGACCATGCGTTGACGCCACAACACCTGGCCCTCACGCTCTGACCACGGCTGGCGCGCGCCTTGATACTGCACTCCGCTGATGGCCACGCCGCGCTTGCTCGCCGCCGACAACACCGCGGACTGCAGAGGGACGCGCTGAGCGGCGTCAGGCAAGCCTTGCCACAACGCATCCCAGGCAGCTTCGGGTGAACGAACACGCACATTCTGCTCGGCTGGATCCGACAACGGGGAGGCTTGCTGCAAATCATGGCGCAGGTGCCGGGCCTGGGAGGCCAGCTTGTCGAGGGCCGCTTGCTGCTCAGGCACCCAGTGCCACTGCGCCCAGCCTGCCGCCATCAACAAGCTCGAGCCCATGATGCCGGCCAGCCCCAGCTGCTTCAACGAACGCGCCATCATGGTTGCGCTCCCGCCCAGGAGGCTTGCGCTCGCCACTCGTATGAGCCCAGCGCCGTGACAAAGGGGGCAGCCAACTTCTCGCGTTTGAGCAACTGCGCCGTTGGCCCCTGTGCATGCGCCCAGCGCAAAGCGGCATCATCGTCCTTGATGGCCGCCTCCACGTGCACCTCCGGCGCGCTATCAGCCTGCGCACCCAGGGTGGCCAGATCCAGGCTGAACGACAGCATCACGGCCTGCTCCGCTTGCGCCGATGCCTCGACCTGCTCCAGCGTGGTCAACCACGGGTAGGCCAGGTACTGCGCCAGCTGCGCAGCGTGTCGCGCTCTTTCAAGTGACAGGCTCACGGCACCACCGCCCTTTGCACTCGATTGAGTCTTGGCCAGGGCATCGATGTGTTCCTGATGCTTCGCCCGTTCGAGGCGCTTCAATACCTGCTGGGCATCGCGCATGTCCGCATCCAGGCGCTCCACCTGATACCACGTCCAGGTGCAAGCCAGCAGCGCAAACAGCAACACCGCCCAAGCCCAGGGCGCCGTGCGTACACGTGGCCCGACAAAATCCAGCTCATCGGCCCAGGCCGCGTCACGGCCAGCCAGCCAGGCCATCTTCATGCCACGCTCCTCCAGCAGGCATCAGCCCCCTTCAGAACGGGCTGAACAGCCTCGTGATCCCATACCTGATCTGCTTCAGCGGCATCTGGCGCTTTCAGCACCACACAAGACGACTGAGGGGACTCGGCCAGCGCGCGCGCCCGATCAGACCAGACACGCTGCAGACGTGGCACCCGGTCAGACTGCAGCAACACCTCCACATGCGTGACCCGTTCCGGCTCAAGCAGGTGCAAGGTCCACACGCCCTCCGCCCGATCTGGCGCTGCCTCCAGTGCAGACAACCAGTTTTGAACGCCCTGCGCCCACCATGGCCCAACCCATTGCAACTGCACGCCATGCGACTTGGCGTTCGCCTTCAACCCATCAATGAAAGAAGCCGGACTCGCGCACAACAAGCTTGCAGACTTGACGTTCACCCGGCGCACCAGCCAATCACGAGTCAAAGCGGCCTCATCCAGATCAAGGTAGTAAGCCCATTGCTGAACA
>NZ_SCTN01000062.1 GCF_004297345.1 Aquabacterium sp.
GTGGCGTTGAGCCCGGTCGATCAGCCCCAGCAGGGCATCCAGCGCCGTTTGCCCGTCTGCATGGAACGCCACGGTGTTGTCACGCGTGGCGGCGGGCAGCGCCAGGGCCTGTCCCAAGTCCAGGGCCCAATGGTCAGCTTGATGCGGCTGGTGTGAATCGGCCTGCCTCAGCCTCGCATGAGGCCGCGGTACCTTGCGCACACCAAACAGCAGAAAGAGCGGGATGCCGGCGTAGGGCAGCAGGCTCATGGTCAAGACCCAAGCCAGGGCCGCAGATGGATGGCGGTGCTCCCGGCTCAGTCGTGTGGACGTCAGGTAGATCAGCAGGCCGGCCAGCACGAATGCGCCATGTTCCAGCCCGGACAAGGGCCAATGGAAGTGGGCGGGCAACAAATGCATGTGGTTCGGTCTCTTGTCTTGTTCAGATCGTCAGATCAATTGCACCTGCACATCCTGAAGGAGGCGCTGGATGTCCTTGGCCTGGCACAAGGATGTGCCCGGCGTCAGCAAGGCTGCAGCGCCCGCAGCCATGGCGTAGCGCAGGGCCTGGGCCACGTCATGCTGTTTGTCCAGCGCCCAGATCAGGCCTGCAAGAAAGCTGTCGCCGGCGCCAATGGTGCTGGCCACGTCCACTTTCAATGCACGGGCGCGCCACGCCTGCTGATCGGTGACCAGTAGCGCACCATCTTCACCCAGGGACAGTGCGACGATGCGGGCTTGCCCCTGCCGGATCAAGCCACGTGCGGCCCCACACCATTCAGATTCAGTCGTCAAAGGCAAGCCAGTGAGATCGCGCAATTCACGCAAGCTGGGTTTGACCAGATGAACACCCGCCCGAAGTGCTGCGGTCAGGGCAGATCCGGACGAGTCGATGACAAAGAGGCTGCCTTGTGCGTGGGCCTGGGCCGCCATCTGCGCATAAAAGTCATCCGGCACATCGGGTGGCAGGCTGCCACTGGCGATCACGAACCTTGGGGTGCCATGGCGAGCCAGTTCAGTCAGGCAGGCTCGCCACTCCGTCTCGCTCAGCTTGGGCCCAGGCAAGACAAAGCGAAAGTCTTGCCCACTGCTGGTTTCGTGTGCGGTGAAGCTTTCGCGCGTCTCGTTGGCGATGTCGATGGCTTGCGCAGGGATGTGCTCATGGTCCAGCAACTCACGCAGAACACGCCCGGTTGCGCCGCCAGCCGCGTAGAGTGCCAGCACGTCGGCGCCGAGTCGATGCAAGACCCTGGCCACGTTGATGCCGCCACCACCTGGGTGTGTTTGAGCCGACGCGCAGCGCAGCTTGTGGCCAGGGATCACCTGCTCGATCGATGTGAACACATCGACCGCAGGGTTCATGGTCAAGGTCAGGATGTCGGTCATGAGGCCACAGTGTAGGCACCGTTGGCCATGTCCGACCTTCTGTTGCTTGCCTTATTTGTTGCCCAATTGTGTGGCGTTGAGATCTGGCCGCGCTGCTTTCAGCAGTTCAAGGGTGACGGCGCCGCGCAAGGTGCAGGCAAAGCGCGTCATGGACGGATCTTTTTCATAAGCCTCGATCTGCAGCACGCGGTCGATCGTGCCTGGGCGGGATTCTGCCCCGCCAGGTGTGTCGATTTTTTGCCAGCCCGCATCAGGCTGCGCCAGGTCCCACTGTTCGGAGCGGGCGTACACATCGCCATCTTGCTGCAGGCGCGAGGTGTCCCACAGCGAGGCTTGCGTGGCCTTGAGTACCGTTGCCATCGGCGCACGCAGGATGAAGCCCCACGAGATCACGGCCTCATCGCCACCCAGGCTCAGGTGCTCGTCAAAGTAGCCGAAGGTCTCGAAGCCACTGATCTTCAAGGCGGGCGTGAAGCGGCGCAGACTGCGGTCCAGATCAGTTCGATCAGCGACCTTGAACGAGGCTACCGGGCCTTCCTTGACCAGATAGGGCGTGGAAGCGAATGCGCCAGCGTTGCGATTCAGTGCGGCGAAGAAGCTGCTGTCACAGCGTGACAGTTCAACCAGAATATTGTCAGATGCGGACGACGCCGCAGCCATGGCCGAGGTGGCGAACACCAGCGGCAACAGAAAAACGAATCTCATCAGGGGCCTGCTTGACTTGTTGCTCAGTCCACCAAGGTGAACGAGCAAGGAGTGTGCCCAAGCCCATGAAGCGCATCAACCCGCGTTCCGGGTGGCTGTGTCTACTTCTGCAAACAGTTCCTTGGCCACCAACAGGGCGTTCACGGCGGCCGGAAAGCCCGCGTACGCCGCCATTTGCATGATGACCTCGACCACTTCCTGACGTGTGCAACCCACGTTCAAGGCACCTTGTATATGGGCCTTGAGCTCCTTGGGTGCATGTCCGAGTGTGGTCAGCGAAGCCAGCGTGGCGATCTGGCGTTCCTTGGGTGTCAGGCCGGGGCGCGAGTAGAGGTCGCCGTAAGGAAACTCGATGATGAGCCTGGCAAAGTCAGGGGCGATATCCTGCAAGGCGGCCATGACGCCTTCGCCGACATGGCCATGGATGCGCGACAGGGCAGCCTGCCCGCGCTCGAAACGATCGGATGGCATCTCAGTGGCCTTGACGACGTGCGAGTTCCTGGTATAGCCCAGATTGGTCGAGATCAGCAAAGCCATGCTGGGCCGCATCTTCATACAAGGCCGCCAGGTGCTGTGTGATGGGCGCATCAAACTCCAAGCCGGCAGACGTGTGCAGTGCGTTGCGCAGGTCTTTGAGCTGGATGGCCAGCGAACCACGCTTGGCGAAGTCGCCTTCGACCATGCGCTGCCCGTGTACTTCCAGGATGCGGCTTTCGGCGAAGCCGCCGCGCAGGGCCTCGCGTACCTTGGCGGGATCTGCCCCCCCGCGTTGCGCAAGCAGCAGTGCCTCGGCCACCGCACCGATCGTGATGCCCACGATCATCTGGTTGGCCAGTTTGGTCAATTGACCTGCGCCCGTCGGGCCCACATGCACGGGGCGACCCAGCACTTCCAGCACAGGGCGTGCGCGCTCGAATTCGACTTCCGCGCCACCCACCATGATGGCCAGCGTGCCGGCCTCGGCGCCGACGGTGCCACCCGATACCGGCGCGTCCAGCACGGGCACACCCAGATGATCGAGCTGGTCCGAATGGCTTTGAGCCTGCTCGGGCAGGATGGAGCTCATGTCAATGACCAGGGTGCCAGGGCGCAGGCCAGCGGCGGCGCCAGGCAGGGCCGAGTTGAACAGCACGTTTTCCACCACCTCGCCGTTTTCCAGCATGGTGATGACGATGTCGGCCTTGGCGACCGCACGAGAGGGGGAGGGCGCAATGCGCGCGCCATCGGCAATCAAGGCCTCCGCCTTGCTGCGGGTGCGGTTCCAGACCGTCACGGGGTACCCGGCTGCCAGCAGACGACGGGCGATTGGCGTGCCCATCAGTCCGCATCCCAGCAGCGCAATCTGTTTTTTCTCGTTGTTCATGATGTGGTTTGCTTGCAAAACCATTCGAATATGCACCAGACCGTGTGCGAAAAGCCGCATAAGCAGCGGAAACTCTGTGCACATCCCTTGTTTGAAGGACAGTCAGACAAGCTATTTTCGGCGAATATTCATCCCTTGATGCCGGGGCTCCGGGTACGGACGGAAGCGGGCATCGCACTAATAATGACTTCGATTCATATGGGCGAATCCTCAGAAGCTGCGGTGCTCCAAGGCGGAGTGCTGAACCAGGCGGTCCTGCATGCATTGGACCAGTTGGGGCTGGCCGTGCTGGTCAAGGATGTGACGAGCGGCAGGTATGACGTGGCCAATGACGCCGCCGCGCGCATCCTGGGGTTGGAGCAACGCCACATCGTAGGGGCCGTTGATGCCGAGTTGTTTGATGCGACTCAGGCCGTGGCCTTGCGGGCCGCTGACCAGCAGGCTCAGGCTGTGCCCGATGGCGTGCGTGCCGAACACAAGCTGGAATTGAGCATGGGCCGCCACGAGTTCGTGACCTGGCGCCAGCGTTATGTGGACGAGGTCAGTGGCAACAGCAAGCTCTTGTCGGTCTGGCAGGATGTGACCGACGCGCGTCGCCGCGAAACACAACTGCAATCCGCCTTGTCGCAACTGGAACAGCAACAAAAGGCAAACGATTCCTTGCGCCGGGATGTCGAAGATAACCAGGTGCGAGATACGGTGTCTGGCTTGTATCACCGTGCGCACTTCGAGGAACAACTGCGGCGTGAGGCTGACTTGTCCAGCCGTGAGCAACGCGAGTTCGCGCTGGTGTCCGTCTCCATCGACAACCTGGACGAAATTCGTCGCATGCACGGGGTCGAGGGCTGTGAGCGTGTGGTCGAGGCGCTGGGGCGGTTGCTGAGGGCCAATACCCGGGCAATGGACTCCCCATGCCGCCTGGGCGGCGACCGCTTCATTGTGCTGCTGTCAGGCATCGGCCTGGCCATTGCTCACTCCAGGATGGAGCAGTTGCGCCGCCAGTGCGCGCAGCACATCGTGCCTTTCAATGGTCAGCAGGTTCCGTTCACGGTGGCCATGGGCGTGGCCAGCTTCCCGCACACGGCAGGTGGCATCGACGAGTTGATGCGTGCCGCTGATCGTGCCATGGCTTCGGCCAAGGAAAAAGGCGGCAACCGCATCGCGCTGGCGAGCATCCAGTTCGTGCCAGCCACCTGAAGAAGCGTCAGAGATTCAACGCCAAAGAAAAAGGCCAGCATCCCGAGGGAGCTGGCCTTTTTGCATGAATAAAGTGTCCGCCGAGAACTGATTGCCGCATTCCTGAACCCAGGGGATTCAGGTGGGCGAGGTCAGCGGTACGTCGGGTTCATCTGACGCGAGACGATCACAC
>NZ_SCTN01000466.1 GCF_004297345.1 Aquabacterium sp.
GCGGCTGGATCCCCATGTACGCCTGCAAAACTCAGGCGCATGTGGCGATTGGCGAGAAAGCCTGACCTTGAGCATGAAACCTGCCGCAGGCTGGCAGCAGCATGGCCTGCGCCCCTGGACGCTGAGCGTAAGCGGGCCTTATCCCGCCTCGTGCGGCATGAAGGACTGGCCTGTGCTGTGGCAAGGAGCGGGCGCAGGGGACTACGCGGCGCGGCTGCTCAGTGCGACCTGGAAGCGCGCAGGCGGCAAGCTGGGTGGCGACATCCTGCCCGGCAGGTGGCCCGCGCAGGGCGCAGATCCAGTCGCCCCTTGGCAAAGCTGGGCATCCCCCCCGCTGGGCCAGATCGTGCGCGACATCAACAAGTTCAGCAACAACGTGATGGCGCGCCAGCTCTTTCTCACGCTGGGCGGGCAGCAAGGCGGATGGCCCGCCACGCTGGACAAGGCACGCGCCGCCGTGACACAACAGGTGCAGATGAGCACGCGTGACAGCGCAGGCAAATCGCCCTGTGAGGGCGAGGCACTTGTGCTGGACAACGGCTCGGGCTTGTCCAGAAGCGAACGCAGTTCGGCGCGCTGCCTGGGACGCTGGCTACAAAGCATGTGGGCCACGCCCGCCATGCCAGAGTTCATCGCCTCGCTGCCGATCAGCGGCACGGACGGCACGGCGCGGCGACTGCAAAGCGTGGCCGGGCGAGCCCACCTCAAGACAGGCTCGCTGGATGGCGTGGCTGCGCTGGCAGGCTATGTGGAGGGCGAGTCAGGCCGCCGTTATGCAGTGGTGGCCGTGATCAATCATCCCCAGGCTGACGCGGCGCGCCCCGCGATGGAGGCGCTGGTAGCCTGGGCGATGCGGGACAAGCCCGCACCGTGATTGGTCAATCAGATCAGAACTGGTTGTAGACGCGGGATGCGGCCAGGGAGCCAATCTGGGCGTGGCCTGCGGGGGCGAAGTGCGTATCGTCAGCCCACATATAGGTGGACACGCTGCCGTTGGTCACCAGGGTATTGGCATTGCAATATTGGACGCGCGTAGCGTAGTCGGCATCTGCTACGAGAACGTTCGACCCGTCCGGCCGCTTGAATGTTGCGCTCATGTCGCACACCGCTGCGCCATGAACATAGCTGGCACTGCGCGTGATCGGATTGGTGTACAGATCAGACTCAACCAGCGCAAAGTGACGCCCATCTTGCGCGGCTGTCGAGCCCATTCCAAACTTCAGGCCATCATTGAACGCGGAGGTGTAGGCTTTCAGGCGAGCCTTGCCGGTGGCATCCAACGCCGCAGCCATGGGCGACTCACCCAAGTCAGGCGTCAATGCCAACACCACTTTGGCGCCTGTGTTCAGCACCGATTGCACGATCGCAGCGGCGTTGCGACCCCTCGCACCAAGCGTCGAGGCGGCAGAGGCGTCGAGCGCCGGGGTGGCAACCACACTGTTGTAGACATCCAGGATGTCATTCTGACCAATCATGATCGTGACCAGCACGCCGTCATGCAACTCCGCGCGGTGCGCCGATACCTGGGTCTGCAGGTCTGCGACCATGGCGCCCTGCGCAGCATAGGTCTTTGCCCCATCCAGATCCAACGCACATGCCGACTCAAAACCCTTGCCGAAACTGTGCGCCACGACCTGGTTCCACAAACGGCTGGTCGAGCAGGCGTAGGTCACGTTGTAGGTGCGCTTCAAGGGGTTCTTCGCAACCGAGCTGACCGTACCTGTGCCGACATCGACAAAAGTCACCACGTTGCTGGTGTTGCCAGTATTGATGGTGTCGAAATAATAGGCATGCGGCGCGCCACCTGTTGTGAACGTGTCACTCGTCGCACTGAACGAGATTGGCGTGGCTGGCGTGGCTGTCGCGGGCGCAACAGGACCGTTACACCACTGATTGGCCGTGCCATCCGTGCAGTAGGTAAACACGCCCAAAAGCGACTCGTCAATCACGGCGTTCACCGTGTAGACAAGGCCTTGCACACGTTTGCCCGTCGAGCCGGCAGGATCCAGCGATGTACTGGACGCCGAATCCACCATCGCACTGTTCTCATCCCCGAACGACACCACGCTGTCAGGCACGTACTCCCTGGCGCGACTGCCACCACCACAACCCGACAAGGACCAGGTCAAGGCGGAACAGGCCGCAGCCACGGCGCCCAGACGGATCACGGTCTGAGCCAGGGTCGAAGGCTTGGAAGAGGCGGCGGCAAAGCGAAACATGGAATCTCCGTCTAACGGTCGGTCGTGCTTGAGTGGCGTGAGGTACTGCGCTCAATCCCCGAGCATAACGGTGCTGCGGGGAGGCTCAGAGTCTGCCACGTAAAGATAGGCAATCCGGCGAAGTCCCTCCATGTGCGAAGGGCGCCAGCCAGGTTTTCAGGACGCAGCGGCGCGGTTGAGGCGGTCGCGCACACCATCCCAGGCGGCGTCTTCAGGTGGCGTTTCAACCCAGATCAGCTCGACACCGGTGGCGTCCAGCTCGCGCAGGTCGGCAAACAGGTCGTGCGCAGCGGTCACGGCATCGCCCGGCATCGACAGGTGCACCACGCCCTGGTGTTTGGGGCGCCAGGCCCACAGGCTGCGCGAGTACACGGCGATGCGGGGGCCTTGTGAGGCATCCCAGATCTTGGCGGCCGTGAGTTCGGGCTCGATCACATCCAGCGCGGCGTTGATCTGCTCGTCCCCCATCAGGCGGACTTTGGCGCGCGGCGCGTAGTGCGACAGCAGCGTGCCCGAGGCCTTGGGCGCGGAGGGGTCCGGCGCTTCGGGTCTGGACCACATCACGGG
>NZ_SCTN01000467.1 GCF_004297345.1 Aquabacterium sp.
GGTGGCCATGGGTACCCGCTTTGCCAGTTCCAAGGAGAGCCCGGTGCACGCGGACACCAAACAGCTCATCTTGCAAAAGGAAGCTGAAGAGACGATCTACTCCAGCAATTTCGACACCTTCCCGTGCCGTGTGATGCGCACGCCAGGCGGGCGTCGCTACACCGCGCGCAAGCTCAGCCCACCAGTGGCCATTGGCCGTTCTCTGTCTGCTGCGCGCGAGCTCAACACGCCTTTGACGGCCTTGGCCAAGGACGCGATGGGGCAAGGCCTGGTCGGGGCTGTGAAGGTGGCCTACTTTGGCGCAGCCACCCTGGCCATGAGAAAAGCCATCCACGAGGGCAATCACGTGGATGGCGTGCAATTGATCGGACAGTCTCAAGGCCTGGTCCACGACGTGGCCAGCGTGGCCGAGATCGTGGACCGTGTGATGTCTCAGGCACGGGCTGTGGTGGCCAACGTGTCCGGCCTGATCAACTCGGCAGACTGATGCCCGCTTATTCGTCGCGGCCCATGACACCAAACAGCATCAGCAGGCTGGTGAACATGTTGTACACGCTGACGAACAGGCTCACAGTGGCCATCAGGTAGTTGGTTTCACCACCGTTGACGATGCGGCTGGTCTCGAACAGGATCATGCCGCTCATCAGCAAGACGACCATCGCGGACACAGCCAGGCTCAGGGCAGGTACTTCAAAGAAGATGGCGCCCAGGCCCAGCACCATGGCGATCAGCGTGCCCACGAACAAGGTCTTGCCCATGAAGCTGAAGTCCTTCTTCGTCGTGAGCGACACGGCGGACAAGCCGATGAAGGCGACCGCGGTAGCGCCCAGCGCGTTCGTGATCACGGCCGCACCATGCGGCATGTGCAGCACGGCATTGAGCAGCGGGCCCAATGTGTAGCCCATGAAGCCGGTCAGGCCGAAGACGGCGGCCACGCCCCAGGCACTGTTCGAGAGCTTGTGCACCAGGAAGAACAGACCATAAAAGCCGATCAGCGTGAGGATCATGCCTGGCGCAGGCAGGTTCAGGCTCATGGCCGTACCGGCCACGGCGGCGCTGAACGCCAGCGTCATGCCCAGCAGGGCATAGGTGTTGCGTAGCACGCGCCGGCTGGCGTCGACATCGACCACGTTGCCCATGTGAACGGGCATGCGAATGGCCTGGGCTGTGGTGTGAGTGTCGCGGTTCATGATTGAGTCCTTCTTGGATGCAGTGTGCAAGTGAGTGGGGTTAGCTGAGGTCCGGAACGGCATTCAGTGCGTTGAAGGCGCGCTCCATGCGGCGATTGCGGCCAGGCGTTCTGCCCTTGCCCAGTTGCGGCGCACGCAGCGGCCGCTCGCGGATGCGCTCGACCTGCTTGCTCAGTGCGTGCGAGGCGCGATGCAGGGCACGGTCAACCATGGCCCGGATCTGGTGGCCGCGGTCACGCACCACGGTGGTGGTGTCTTCGAGCTCGATCACGAGCTGGCAATCCTTGTCTTCGCCACCGCGTGGACCGTTGATGTCCTTGAGGTGCAGGGAGGCGCCAATCGCCTTGTCTCCGAAGCGGCCCAGCAGTTGACGCAGACGCTGGCGGATGTGCTCGCTGTCTTCACGCGACAGGATGAGGCCTTGGGTCTGAATGAACACACGCATGATGAGGTCCTTGCTTGTGAGTGGATGACGAAGCCAATGTACGAAATGCCATACTTCGCGTAAATTCGAATTTCTGATCCGAAAAGTTCGAGAAAACCGAAATGAACTACAAGCATCTGCAGTATTTCTGGGCTGTGGCCCGTCTGGGCGGTGTGGTCAAAGCCAGCGAACATCTGCATGTGACGCCACAGACGGTCAGCGGGCAGATTCAGTTGCTGGAGGATCATTTCGGTCGTCCGCTGTTCCAGAAGAAGGGCCGCAAGCTGGAGTTGACCGAGACGGGGCAACTGGCGTTCAGCTATGCCAAAGACATCTTCAGCCTCGGGGAAGAGTTGGATCAGGTGGTGCGTCAGCCTCGCGGCATGCTCAGGCCCCTGGAGCTGCGCGTGGGGGTGGCTGACGCGGTGCCCAAGCCCGTAGCCTGCCTGGTGCTGGAGCCTGCCTTGCAGCACCAGCAGCCCTTCAAGGTGATCTGCCGTGAATGGAAGCTCGACAGCCTGTTGGCCGAACTGGCAGTGCACCGGCTCGATCTGGTGCTGTCAGATCGCCCCCTGCCGGCAGACATGAGCGTGCAGGCGTTCAATCACCGCCTGGGCGGCTCCAGCGTGGGCTTTTATGCCAGCAAGGAGCTGGCAGGCAAGCTCAAGAGAGGCTTCCCCGCGTGTCTGGATGGTGCGCCTTTGCTGGCACCCGCATCCGATTCCGCCTTGGGCATGCGCCTGGGGCAGTGGCTGGGCGCGCACAAGCTCAAACCCCACATCGTGGGTGAGTTCGATGACAACGCCCTGCCCATGGCTTTGGGGCACCTGGGCAATGGCGTGTTCATGGCGCCGATGGTGCTGGACGAGACCATCCGCGCGCAATATGGGGTCAAGCGCCTGGGCGAGGCCACTGATCTGGTCGAGTCTTATTACGTGATCACGGTGGAGCGGCGCATCAAGCATCCCGGCGTTGCTGCCATCACGCAGGCCGCACGTGAAGGGCTCTTTGCTGCGTGGACGCGCTGAGCAAAGGGCAGTTCATGGCAACGGGGCGTCGCCTCTGTCTGCCTTGTCCTTGTCTCTGAACGCGCTGGGTGTCAGGCCTGTCCAGCGTTTGAACGCGCGCGTGAAATTGGCCGGGTCGGCGTAACCCAACTCCGTGGCCACGCGTTCCAGCGGCAATGGGGATCTGCGTAGCAGCGTGATGGCTTCCAGTTGTCGGGCCTCCTCCAGCAAGGCGCTGAAGCTCGTGCCTTGCTCGGCCAGCCTGCGCTTGAACGTGCGACTGGACATCTTGAGCAGCGAGGCCATGTCGTCGACCGCAGGATAGGGTCCAGACTTGACTTGCAGGTGCTCGCGCACGCGTGCACAGAGATTGACGGCGCCACCGGCGAGCCAGGCCATTTCACGATCACATTGCGCCAGCGCGCGTGCACAGGAGGCCTGATCGGCCAAGGGAAGCCTGCGTTGCAGCACGGACAGCGGAACACGCCATTGCGTGCTTGGCATGCCGTGGTGCACAGCTGGCAGCAGCGCGGCATATTGCGAGTGGTAAGGCGGTTCGGGGAAGTCAAACCACAACTCGCCTTCGTCGATGCGTTCAAGCCCGGCGAGCCAGGCCGCAGAGCGCGCCACACCGACCATGAAGGCTTCGGTGAAGAAGCGCTTGAGAGGCAATGGGGGCGTCATGGCCGCGTTGAATTGAGGGCACAGGATGGCCTGCGTGGCGTCAGCCTGATAGGTCAGGACAGCCTTGCCTTGCAGCAAGGGCATGTAGCGCAGCCCCAATGTCAAGGCCTCGCCCAGCGTGTCGGCCGTCATAATGGCGTAGCCTAGGGGGCCGTGTGCCGTGGGGGGTGTATTCAAGGCCAGTGCACAGCCCAGGCCTTCGTCCCCTGTGGCGTCGATGGCAGCCTGGGCGATGGCGGCGTATTGCAGCATGGAGACACGTGCTTCGGCTCCATCGAGATCGGCAGCCTGAAGCCCCAGTGTGCGCAGCGCAGGAGCCATGTCCTGGCCTCGCTCTGCCAGCAGGTGCAGCAAGCGCCGTGGATAGGCCGCAGTGACGCTGATGTCGCTCAGGCCGGCGTTGGTGTCAGGTGGAAGGGCGGGCATGGCCAGGTATGCAGCGGGGTGTCGGTTTGTGGCCCAGGATGACAAGCATTTTGGCACGCTTGCCGCTCACACCTTGCGTGCACTCGTCGGCAAGATGGCGCCGGTGTTCAATCAATCACAGGCGAATGGAGCCGAGCATGAATCAGACCCGCTGGGACCACACCCGCATTCCTCCACAAAACGGCAAGCTGGCGGTCGTCACAGGCGCCAACAGCGGCCTGGGCTGGCATATCAGCCTGCAGTTGGCCAGGCAAGGCGCTCATGTGGTGATGGCTTGTCGGGACAAGGCTCGGGCCTTGCAGGCCATGGAGGCCATCCGTGCCGAGGTGCCTGGCGCCCGACTGAGTTTTCAGGCGCTGGATCTGGCCAATCAACAGAGCGTGAGCGCATGTGCCGCAGCGCTGTCGGCTGCACATTCGCACATTGATCTGCTGGTCAACAATGCTGGTGTGATGTTCCTGCCTTACGCCCTGTCTGCGGACGGATTCGAGATCCAGATGGCGTGCAATCACCTGGGGCACTTTTTGCTGACAGGCCTGTTGCTGGGCCCTTTGGGGCGTGCATCCGCGCCCCGAGTGGTGACCATGAGCAGTGGCTTCAACCACTATGGACGCTTGCCACAAGAGGGCTTTCGAGGCTCGCCACGGTATTCAAGGCATCGGGCTTATTGCGATACCAAGCTGGCCAATATCGTGTTCGCACGAGAGCTGGCGTCTCGTTTGGCGGGCGCGCGTTCTCACATCGTCAGTGTGGCGGCACATCCGGGTTACGCGTCCACCAACCTGCAGTTTGGCGCGGCCAATGTGAGTGCCTCGCGCTGGCTTGCCAGCTTGAATCGTGCGGCCATGCGTGTGTCCAATGCCTTGCTGGCACAGCCCGCTTCGATGGGCGCCTTGCCCGCGCTGTATGCGGCGACGGATTCAGGCGTCAAGAATGGTGATTACTTCGGCCCGGACGGGCTGCAGGAGTCACGCGGCTATCCCAAGTTGGTGGATGCGCCCCGGCGCGCATTGGCAGCGGACGAGGTGGCGCGCTTCTGGGCCTTGTCTGAGGCCGCAACTGGCTTCAGCTATGGTGATGCAACCTTGGGGCGCGAGTCTGGTCACGGGGCAGTGCGTTTGCGCTGAGCCTGCAGCGCTTTCCAGAATTTGGCGTCTTGTGAAGATGCGAAGTTGATGCGCATGAGCGTGGAGGGGCGTCGTTGCGCGTAGAACAGGGCCCCTGGCGCGATCAGCCAGCCAGCGTCCAGCATGGGGATGGTCAGGCGCTCCGTGTCCATGCCGGTATCGACCCAACCGAACAGCCCCTGAGGCTCCGATGCAAATTGGCAGCCGGCCTGGCGTGCCAGTTGCACGGTGCGGGCGCGCGCCGCGTCGAGTTGTTGCGTGACCCGCTCGCTGAAGCGCCGCAACTGGCCTTGCTCCAGGCACAGCGCGATCGCTTGCTCCAGCATGGGTGCGGTGGTCAGCGAGGTCAGCAGTTTGGTATTGGTGATGCGTTCCACCAGATGTTGGGGGGCTGCGATGTAACCCACGCGCCAACTGGGCGTGAGGATCTTGGAGAAGCTGCCAACCATGATGACGCGCTGCAGTTTGTCCAGTACGCACAGACGTGTGGCGTGAGCAGGGGCAAGGAAGCCGTAGATGTCGTCTTCAAGGATGTGGAAGTTATGGGTCTCGGCCAGGCGCAGTACCTGGTGCGCATGACCCGGTGACAGCATGGCACTGGTGGGGTTGTGCAGCACGGACACGGTCACATACAGCTTCGGTGCGTGGGCCTTGGCCAGCTTGTCCATCACGTCCAGATCGGGCCCTTCGGCGCCACGGGGCACGGGCAATACGCGCAAGCCCAGTTGCGCCAGGCGTGCAAATTCGACGGGCCAGGCTGGTTCATCGACCAGCACGGCATCACCGGGTTGCAGCATGGTGCGGGTGACCAGGTCCAGAGCCTGCGTGGCGCCCAGTGTGGTGATGATCTGATCGGCGTCCACCTTGAGA
>NZ_SCTN01000468.1 GCF_004297345.1 Aquabacterium sp.
AGCGAGAAGGTGTGTCGGTGCAATTCTTCATGCCCCTGCTGCCTAACATTCGCAGAGGCCGAGTCAACCTGCGCAATCACCGCAAACTGGTGGTCATTGACGAGCAACACGTCTGGAGCGGTGGGCGCAACCTGGCTGCAGAATACTTTGTCAGGCAAGGCCATACGCCGGCCTGGAACGACATCAGCTTCGTGATCAGCGGGCCGATGGCCCAACAGGCGCACGATCTCTATCAACAGGATTGGCAGGTGGCCAGTGGCGAAGTCAGCTTCGTCGACATCCCTGTATGCGCGCCATCCACGCGCACCGACAGCGGCATGATGCAATGGATTCCCAGTGGGCCAGACCATGCGGACGACACCCTCCACGCCTTGCTGTTGGCCGCAACCTACCGCGCCGAACAGCGTATCGTGCTGGTCTCACCTTACTTCGTGCCTGATGATGCGCTGCTGTCGGCCTGGTGCATGGCCTGCCGCCGAGGGGTTCAACTCACGCTGGTACTGCCAGCCAGATCCAATCACACATTGGCCGATGTGGCCAGGGCACCGTCATTGCGTGCGTTGATGGCCGCGGGGGCTGAGGTGATGCTGTACCCGCGCATGCTGCATGCCAAGGCCATCATCGTGGACGACGACATTGCCTGGTGCGGCTCGGCCAATCTGGATGCGCGCAGCCTCTTTCTCAACTTCGAACTCAATACGGCGTTCTATGATGCGCAGAGCATCGCCTGGTTGACGCAATGGGCCTTGCGCCTTGCCAATGAAAGTCAACCCGCGCCGACTCAGCCGCCCTCCGCACTCAGAGAAATAGCCGAAGGATTGGTACGCATCGTCGGCTTTCAATTGTGAATCGCATCACCGCCATGGACATCGACCCCAAAGACCTCATCGAACAAGCCCAATCAGCCACCGAACTGAAGGAGGCCCGCTCTGTCAGATTGAACGCGGCCGTGGCGGTAACGGTGGCCGTGCTGGCCACCTTCATGGGCATCTGCAAGGTCAAGGACGACAACATCGTGCAGGCCATGCAGCAGGCCCAGGCCGACAAGCTGGACCACTGGGCCTACTACCAGGCACGCAATCTTCGGCAGGAAGTGGCCGAAGCAGCCTTGACGCAGATGGAGCTGGCACGCCCTGCCCCTGGCGAGGCCGCCAGCTCGGTCAAAAGCGATGCCTACGCACAGGCCATCGACAAATACCGTACGTTGGCCAAAGAGCAAGCACAGAAAAAAGAAGAGATGAAAGCCGCCGCGGAGCAGGATCAGCTCCATTACGACGCGTCCAACTACCGCGACGATCAGTTCGATCTTTCTGATGCCTTGCTGGCCATCGCCATTGCCATGTTGGCCGTCACGGCACTGACAGGCATGTGGGCGCTGTATTGGGCCGCATTGGTGCCCACTGGTTTTGGCGTGCTGATGGGCGTGGCAGGTCTGGCTGCGCTGCCCATTCACCCAGACGCCCTGATCAAGCTTTTGTCCTGACCGGATCAAGCATCAGAACCGAACGCCGGCTGACAGGCGCCATGCGTCTTCCGCCGAAAAGCTTTGCTTTGGATCGCGTGCAAGGCGCAAGAACCATCGTGGGAAATCCCAGGTGGCGCTGAGCGACCAGGCCCTGATGTAGCCCACATCGCTGTCGCCGGATTTGCGCATCAGATCAAGCGAGAGGCGGTCCTCCTCCACCGGGATGCGTGCCGTGAGGTGCCAATCGGTCTGCCCTGTGTGCAGCCTGTCGTCATGCACCACGAACACGGACCAGTTCTGCCCGTTGGCGAACTGGCGCCCGGCCCCCAGGGTGATCGCGTCATTGGGATCGAAGTTCAGGTTGAAATAGGGCTTGAGGTTGGTCCGACCAAAGCCCATCAGGCCATACCAGTCATGACCGACTTGCGCATTGAGGCTGCCGCCCACGAAGCCCCCGGTTGCTGCCTGGATGGACGGCTGCAACGAGATCATCTCGCTGACATCGATGCTGGTGTCGGCGCCCATCCGATCCTGCGCGCCAAATCCGTGATCCTCGTAATGCCCCAGCCAGACGTGGCTGCCTTCGTGCTGCCAGCGCAGGTTCACATCCTTGCCTTGATCGTCGGCATACTGGTAGTAACCGACCGTGAGCTTGAAGGGATGCTGATCGCTGCCATCGCTTTGCGCGTGGGCCAGGCCCATCGAGGCCAGCCACAACAGGGGCCACAGCGCCGTTGCAGTCTTGTTCGTCATGATGTGGGTTCCTCCAATAAGGGCAGGCTGATCAGGACATGCAGCCCGTGCGGTTCAAGTGATGAGATGGACAAATGCCCGCCGTGGGTTTCGGCAATTTCCTGCACGATGGCCAAACCCAGGCCGGAGCCGCCACGCGCGCTGCCCGCCGGGCGATGGAAGCGTTCAGTGAGCCGGCTCAACTCGTCAGGCGCTACGCCTTGGCCATTGTCATCAACGCTGAGCAGGGCTCGATCTGCATCTCGCTCGACCCGCACGGTGACTTGCGCCTGCGCACCGGCATAGCACCGTGCGTTGTCCAACAGGTTGTTGATCACTTCCTCGAGCAACAAGGCGTCGCCCAGCACGATGGGGTGCGCCTCACCCTCGAAGCCCAGGTCCATATCTGCCTCCAGGAAGGCGGGCAAGCAGCGCATGGCCGCCTGATGAACCAAGGCGTGCAGATCGAGGGGTTTGAAATGGCTGCGAGCCAAGGCGCCCGGCTCCGCGCGGGCCAGGGTCAGCAATTGGTTGGCCAGGCGAGACAAGCGATCCAGACCGCCACGCAACTGCGCCAACGCTTGAGCGTGTCGATCAGGATCGGGCTCGCGCACGGCATGCTCCAGTTCCACCTTCAGCGCCGCCAAGGGTGTGCGCAACTGATGCGCCGCATCGGCAATGAAGCGCCGCTGCATCTGGCTGGCCTTGTCCAACTGCCCCAGCACATCGTTGATGGCGTTGGTGAACGTCTGCAGTTCCTGCGCAACGCCCGCATCAGGCAAGCGCGTGAGATCACCTTGCCTGCGCAGGCGAATCGATTCGGTCAGCACCAGCAAGGGCTTCAACCCTCTGGCCACGGCATCGCGGGCCAGCAACACGGTCAACAGACACAACACACCGCTGAGCGCCATCACCGTTCCCAACACGCGTGAAGCCAGGCGGTGGCGCTTGTTCAGTGTCTCTGCCACCGTGATGCTGACCAGGTGGCCGACGAGATCACGCCGGATGATCTGCACGCTGCGCATGGCCTGCCCTTCTGTCCAGAGATCCGCATAGCGGACGTCCTGAACGCCAAATGGCTGGGCATGCAGGATGGGCTGGCCGGAGACAAGCCCATCACGTGCATCGTCAATGCGAAACAGCACGCGGTCATGCGCATCAAACACGAAGGCCTGCAAGGTCGATCCCGGCAAGTCCACCGTCACATGCTCGTCCTTGAGATGCACAAGTTGCGACAGCGATCGCGCCGAATCCAGCAGCCACTCGTCGTAGGCCTCATCGGCAAAGCGCAGCGCCATGCGGTACACGACCACAGAAGCCAGGGCCGAAAAAACCAGCATCAACACGCCCAGGCGCAACAGTAGCCCTCGGCGCAAGCTGAGCGTACTCAAGCTTTGTTCTCCAGCAGGTAGCCAAAGCCTCGCAAAGTCCGGATCGCCAAGGTGCTGCCTTCCAGCTTCTTGCGCAGGCGGTGGATCAGGATGTCGAGCGCATTGGCACTCATGTCCTGCTCGAAATCGCTCAGGCGGCTGATGAGCTGCTCCTTGGCCTGGACCTGCCCCGCCTTCATGGCCAGCATCTGCATCAGCGCAAACTCCTTGGCTGTCAAAGGCAGTTCCTCCCCGCCTAATTGGGCGCTTCGGGCATCGATGAACAATGTCAAAGGCCCCACCTCCAGTGCGTTGTCCACGCGCCCCCCCTGCATGCGGCGAATCAGGACGCGCAAACGGGCCTCGAGTTCGCTCACGTCAAAGGGCTTGACCAGGTAGTCGTCGGCTCCCAGGTCCAGGCCTTTCACGCGGTCTTCGATTTCATCGCGTGCAGACAGGATCAGCACCGGCATGCGCAGACCTTGCTGCCGCCATGCCTTGAGCAGTTGCAGGCCGTCGGTGTCGGGCAGATTGAGATCCAGGATCACGGCATCGTAAGCCTGCACAGCCAAGGCCGCGCTGGCATGAGAGCCCAGCATCATCCAGTCCACGCTGTAGCCGCCCAGCCTCAGGCTGCCCGCCAGGCCCTCGGCCAGCGGCGCATCGTCTTCTACGAGCAAGAGGCGCATCTTGATCCTGAAAGGTTCACGAAAGGTAGGCGACAGACACTGCCGTCCGACAGGAAGTGTGCCACTGTAGAACAAACAAGATCTCATGAAGTATGTCCTTTACGTGACCGCCATGATGTGGACGGGCCTGGCCGTGGCTGCCCCGGCTCAGGCTGAGGACTGGCCGCTGTCAACCGTGCTGCAAAGGGTTGAGCAGGCCAACCGCGATGTGCAAACGGCGCAAAGAGCCGTCGATGCCGCTCGTGCGGATCAGCAGTCGGCAGGGGTCACCCCACCAGCGCAGTTCAGCCTGTTGAGCCAGGCCATCGATCCGAACAAGCTGGGCAGCGGCAGCGCGTGGCATCGCCCCATCGACACGATTGCCCGCATCGACAAGATGATGGAGCGTGGCGGCAAAGCCGACTGGCGGGTTCGCTCGGCGGAAGCAGGCCTGCAAGCGGCGCTACAGGATCAGGCCGACGCGCTGCGCACCCGCAAACTGGCGGCAGCGCAAGCCTACTGGGACCTCAAGCTCGCGCAGGAACAGATGGCCGCCAGCGAGCACAACTGGCAACTGGCCCAGACCAGCCGAGACACCGCACAGCTGCGCTTGAGCCAAGGTGACCTCTCCCGGCTGGAGGCCACGCGCTTGTCCGTTGAAGCGGAGCGCGCTGCCAACGAACTGGCGCAATCACGCCAACAACTCAACCAGGCCCGCAGTGCCTTGGCGCAATGGCTGGCCATGGGCAACACGCCTGCCTTGCGCGCCAGTGACAACTGGCCGGACACCACAACGCCCGAGGCCACGCAGGACAACGATGCCTGGCTGGCTGCACGGCCCGACGTCCAGGCAGCCACGCGCCGCGTTGAACAGGCGCAGTCTGCCTTGTCCCTGGCTCAATCCCAGCGCAGCACGGACGTGACGTGGAGCGTGCAGTTTGAGCACAACCCCGGGGTTGCCGCCAGGCTGTGGGGCGTCGGCGTGGCCTTTCCTCTTGGCGTAGATGGCCGCCAGGACGGCCCGGTGGCGCGTGCGCTGATTGCCATGAATGAAGCACAGGCTCAGCTTGACAAGACCCGTGCGGATGCCTTGGCCGATCGCGCACTGCAAGCAGACGCGCTGAACACGGCCATGGAACGCATCCAGCGACTGGAAGCACGCCTGCTGCCCCAGGCCAGGGATGCGCTCAAAGGCGTGGAATACGCGCGGCAACAAGGTGCCCTGCCTTTGCAAGACGTGCTGGATGCGCGACGCGCCCTGCACGCAGCCGAGCTGGACACAGCCGCCGCCCATGCCGATGCCGCCAAAGCCCTGGCGGCCCTGACGATGACATCTGACACGAATTAAGACGGTGACACCGTGAAGCTACCTCTCTTCCCCTATGTGCCGGCCGCCGTGGTCGTGGTTCTGCTGGCCATCTACGCCAGCCATTTGCAACACGCGCAAGCCGACGAGGCCTTGGCCGCAGCCGACACCACACGCGTCGCGCCCGATCAACTGCGCTATCCACCAGGCTCTGCGCAGCTGGCTTATCTGAACATCGAAGCAGTCAAGGCGGTCACGCCCCCTGTCATCGAGCCCTTGCCCGCGCGCATCACCTTTGATGAAGATCACGCGGTGCGCGTGTTCAGCCCGGTCGCTGGTCGTACCGTTCAAATCGTGGCCCAGGCCGGGCAGGCCGTCCACGCTGGCGACGTGCTAGCCTGGCTGCTGGCGCCCGATTACGACACAGCTGTAGCGGATCTGCACAAAGCGCAGGCAGACCATGACAGCAAGCACGCAGCGTGGACACGCGCCCAGCATCTGCACGATGCCGGCGTCATCGCCACACGCGACCTTGAAGCGGCTCAAGCCGATGCACGCAGTGCGCAGGCAGAACTGGAGCGCGCCTCGGCCAGATTGCGCGGGCTCGATGGCGTCGGCAAGGACGGTCGCTACGCTTTGCGCGCCCCGATCGCCGGCATCATCGTAGAGCGCCATCTCAATCCAGGCCAGGAACTCCGTTCAGACGCCAGCGATCCGGCCTTTGTCATCATCGACCCAGCTCATCTGGATGTGGTCGCCGATGTCAGCGAATCAGACGTGAGCAAGCTGCGCGTCGGCCAGCACATTCGCGTGCAAGCCGATGGTGCAGATTTGAGCCAGCTTGATGGGCAGATCAGCAGCGTGGGCATCGCCATGGATGCGGCCACACGTCGCATCCCGGTGCGCGCCCACCTGGTCAAACCGCCTGCCGAGGTGCGCCCGGAGATGTTCGTGCGCATGGCCCCGCTGGGCGACAGCGGCCAGACGGCCATCGCCGTGCCCAACAGCGCCATCGTGACGAGCGGCCAGAAGAGCTTTGTGTTCGTGGAGCGTGCACCCGGCAACTTGATCAAGACCCAAGTGAGCTTCGCCACACGTGGCCGCGCCATGAGCTACATCAGCCAGGGCCTGGCCGACGGCGCACGCGTCGTGACCCAAGGCGCCATCTTGCTGGACGCTGAACTGGCATCGGACAACTGACATGCTCGACAGACTGGTTCGTTTCGCGCTCAATCAGCGCGTCTTCGTCGTGCTGGCCGTGATCGGCCTGCTGCTCATCGGCGCCTATGCGGTGGCCAACCTGCCGGTGGAAGCCTTCCCCGATGTGCAGGACGTGCAAGTGCAGATCATCACTCCCTACCCTTCCGGCGCACCGGAGGAGGTCGAACGCACCATCTCCAAACCCATTGAAGTGGAGATGAGCGGCGTGCCGCACATCACGCAACTGCGCTCCATCTCGATGACAGGCCTGTCCGTCGTGACGCTGTTGTTCTCGGACGGCACGGATGATTACTTCGCCCGCCAGCAGGTGCTGGAGAAGTTGCAGAACGTGCAGCTCCCACCCGGCATGACGCCGCAGTTGGCCCCGCTGACAACAGCCGTCGGCGAAATCTACCGCTACACCCTGCACGGCCCGGCAGACATGCCACTGTCCGACCTGCGCACCATCCAGGACACCATCGTGCGCCCGGCCTTGCGTCGGGTTCCCGGCGTGGCCGATGTGGTCACCATTGGCGGCGCGCTCAAAGAGATCCAGGTTCGCGCACGTCCACAGGCCTTGATCAAATTCGGCATCAGCTACCAGCAACTGCAGGACGCTCTGAGCAGCAACAGCGCCAATGGCGGCGGCGGCATCCTCAAGCGTGGAGACGAGGCCCTGGTGGTGCGCTCGCTGGGCTTGTACAAATCACTCGATGACATCCGCCATACCGTGGTGGACGTGCGCAATGGCCAACCCATCACGGTCGACGATCTGGCCGAAGTGGCCTATGGCGAGCGCGAGCGGTCCGGCATCGTGGCCCTGGATCAGCACGACGACGTCGTAGAAGGCATCGTGGACATGACCAAGGGGCAAGATCCCGCCAAGGTCATCGCCGATCTGCACAACAGCATGCAGATTCTGGGCACCCACCTGCCCAAAGGCGTGACGCTCGATCGCATCTATGACCGCCGCGAGTTGATCGAGCACACGGTCAGCACAGTCACAGAGAACATGATCACGGGCGCGATCCTGGTCGTGGCCATCCTGGTCATCTTCCTGCGCAACTGGGGTGCCGCGCTGATCGTGGCCAGCGTGATCCCTCTGTCTTTGCTGACGGCCTTCACGCTGATGCACCTGAAAGGCATGTCAGCCAACCTGATCTCGCTGGGCGCCGTGGACTTCGGCATCATCATCGATTCGGCCGTCGTGCTGGTCGAAGCCTT
>NZ_SCTN01000469.1 GCF_004297345.1 Aquabacterium sp.
GTTGGCGGGCCTTGAAGTGAAGCACCGCCATGTCCTCTGAAAACACCCCCGCCGACCAGAACCAGGCCGCTCCTGCGGCTTACGACCCCACCGCCAAGCAGAAAGCGCAAGCCAAGACGGCGCGCATTCCCATCAAGGTGGTGCCGGCGGAGGAGGTGCTGCGCAAGCCCGAGTGGATCCGTGTCAAGGCCGGTTCGCCCAGCACGCGCTTCTATGAGATCAAGAACATCCTGCGCGAGCACAAGCTGCACACGGTGTGTGAAGAAGCCTCTTGCCCCAATATCGGCGAATGCTTCGGTCACGGCACGGCCACCTTCATGATCATGGGTGACAAGTGCACACGCCGTTGCCCCTTCTGCGACGTGGGCCACGGCCGCCCTGATCCGCTGGATGTGAACGAGCCCGCCAACCTCGCCAAGACGATTGCCGCGCTCAAGCTCAAGTACGTGGTCATCACCAGCGTGGACCGCGATGACCTGCGCGACGGCGGCGCCGGCCACTTCGTCGAGTGCATCAAGCAGATCCGCGAGCAGTCGCCCGCCACGCGCATCGAGATCCTCGTGCCTGACTTCCGCGGCCGTGACGAGCGCGCCCTGGAAATCCTCAAGGCTGCACCGCCCGATGTGATGAACCACAATCTGGAAACCGCGCCCCGCCTGTACAAGGAAGCGCGCCCGGGCAGTGACTACCAGTTCAGCCTGAACCTGCTCAAGAAGTTCAAGGCCCTGCACCCGGACATCCCGACCAAGAGCGGCATCATGGTCGGCCTGGGCGAGACCGATGAAGAGATCCTGCAGGTGATGCGTGACATGCGCGCGCACGACATCGACATGATCACCATCGGCCAGTACCTGGCGCCATCAGGCCACCATCTGCCGGTGCGCCGCTACGTGCACCCCGATACCTTCAAGATGTTTGAAGAAGAGGCCCGCAAGATGGGCTTCACGCATGCTGCAGTCGGCGCCATGGTGCGCTCGTCGTACCACGCGGATCAGCAGGCGGCCCAGGCCGGGGTGGGTGCTTGAGGCCTGACTGCCGGCATGTCTTCAGCCATTGACCCTGACGACTTCGTCAAACCCTTCATCTCCGAGACGCTGGGTTCGAAGTCGCTGTACTTCTCGATATCGGCCATCCAGAGCAGCATGAACCTCATGCAGCCGGATGCCCTGGTGCTGGAGTACTCGCGCACGATGATGGGCTTTCTGCTCTTCAATCCGGCGCCAGCGCGCATCGCGATGATCGGCCTGGGGGGCGGCTCCCTGGCCAAGTTCTGCTATCGGCATCTGCCCAAGGCCCGCATGGACGTGGTCGAGATCAACCCCCATGTGATAGCCCTGCGGGACACCTTCCTGATCCCCAAGGATGATCGCCGCTTCAAGGTGATCCATGGGGATGGTGCGCAGTTCGTGCGCAAGCCACCGCATCTTTACGATGTGCTGTTGCTCGATGGCTTTGATCTGCGCGGCTTGCCGGCCAGCCTCTCATCCCGGCGCTTCTTCGAGGAATGCCTGGGCGCTCTGCAGCCAGGCGGGATCCTGGTGGCCAACCTGCATTACAAGCATCCCCACTTCGAGACCTGTGTGGCACGCATCCGGGCGGTGTTCAAGGATGGCGTGCAGGTCGTGGTGGAGCCGGATGAGGACAATGCTACGGTGTTTGCCCGCAAGGGCGCCGCGTTGTCGCCACCCGAGGCCAAAGGCCGCTCACTGCGCCCCGCGGGGATGAATGAGGTGGCGTGGAGCCAGTTGGATTCCGCTTTCGCGCACATCGTCCGCAGCTGTCGATAGACGCTCCTGGCACCGAGCCATTCCTGGTGGTTATGGTTGGGGCCTCGCCCGGAATTTGATTTTGTGCGTGATCCTCGTCACGATGTAGCGCTATGGCTGTGCCGTTTCAGGCAGGCCTCAACCAACCAGCGTTCACGGATGACCGAGAAGACTCTCAATGGCGCGCAGGCCTTGATGCGCACCCTGGCTGACTGCGGGGTGCAGGTGTGTTTTTCCAACCCGGGCACGTCTGAAATGCACTTCGTGGCCGCGCTGGACAGCGAGCCTCGTATGCGGGCCGTGCTGACCTTGTTCGAGGGTGTGGCCACAGGAGCGGCAGACGGTTATGCGCGCATGGCTGGCAAGCCGGCGGCCACCTTGTTGCACCTGGGGTGCGGCCTGGGCAACGGCCTGGCCAATTTGCACAATGCGCGCAAAGGCAAGGTGCCGGTCGTCAACATCGTGGGCGATCACGCCACCTATCATGTGCAGTACGACGCCCAGTTGCAGTCGGATATCGAGACGGTGGCGCGCAATGTGTCCACCTGGGTGCGGACATCGGCGTCCACCGATGCCTTGTGTCAGGACGCCGTGGAGGCGGTGGCCGCTTCGATGGGGCCGCCCGGTCAAGTGGCCACGCTGATCCTGCCTGCCGACGTCAGTTGGGGCGAGGGTGCCAAGCCCGCTGCGCCTCGTCAGATCAGCCCGCCTGATGCGGCCGCGCCTCAGGATGTCGCGCAACTGGCCGCCCTGATGCGCAGCGGCAAGGTGGCCATGCTGCTCGGCAATCGTGCCTTGCGCGAACCCGCCTTGCTGGCCGCCTCGCGCATTGCGGTCAAGACGGGCGCCAAGCTGTTTGCCGAGGTGTTTCCCACCCGCATCGAGCGTGGCGCGGGGCTGCCGCATGTCGAGCGGATTGCCTATCTGGCCGAACTGGCCGGTGCGCAACTGCGCGGGTATGACCATCTGATCCTGGTGGATGCCAAGGCGCCGGTCTCCTTCTTCGCGTACCCGGGCAAGGACAGCTACCTGGTGCCCAAAGGCTGCGATGTTCATGTACTGGCCTCGGCCACGCAAGACCCAGTTGCCAGCCTGCAGGCCTTGTCGCAGGCGCTGGGCGCAGATGGGCTGGCGCCAGCGTTGCAGGCCCCTGTTCGCCCCGAATTGCCTCGCGGCAAGTTGACCGCAGAGAAGGTGTGCAAGGCGATCGGGCACTTGTTGCCTGAGCGCGCCATCATCGTTGACGAAGCGCAAACCTCGGGCGTGATGTTGCCCTTGTTCACCGCCGGTGCGCCGCGGCACGATGTGCTCACGCTGACCGGTGGTGCCATTGGCCAGGGGCTGCCGACGGCGGTCGGTGCCGCCATTGCCTGCCCGGATCGCCCTGTGTTGGCCTTGGTGGGCGATGGCTCGGCCATGTACACCATCCAGGCACTGTGGACGATGGCGCGAGAGCAGCTCAACGTCACGACCATCATCTTCAATAACCGCTCGTACGCCATCCTCAATGTCGAGTTGCAGCGCGTCGGTGCCACGGCCCTGGGCGGCGGTCAGGGTGACAAAGCCCGCTCGCAACTGGACATCAGCAACCCTTCGCTCGATTTCGTGGAGCTGGCTCGGGGGATGGGCGTGGCGGCATCCAGGGCCAACACCACGGCTGAATTGATCGCCGCCTTGGACAAGGCCTTGAGCTCGCCCGGGCCGCACCTCATCGAGGCCGTGGTGCCCAATGCCGTGGCCGGCTTGAGGCTGAAATTGTTGCCCCACGTGTTGAGTGCCTTGCCCAGGATGCCGGCGCCACTGGCGCGCGCCATCAAGGGCAAGATTGCGCCATGACGAAGTTGGATGGCGGGTTGTTGCCCGTGACGCCCGATGACTACCGGGCTGTGGCGCATCAGCGCTTGCCTCGTTTCATCTTCGATTACATCGACGGTGGGGCCAATGCCGAACGCACCATGGCACGCAATGTCGATGACTTCGCGTCGATCACGTTGCGGCAACGTGTGTTGTGCAACGTGGATGGGGTGGACACGCAAGCCACCATGGCCGGACAGCCGTGCGCCATGCCGCTGGCGCTGGCACCGGTCGGGATGGCCGGCATGTTTGCGCGGCGCGGGGAAGTGCAGGCCTCACGCGCGGCCTTGAATGCGAGCGTCCCGTTTACCTTGTCCACGGTGGGCATCTGTTCTCTGGAGGAGGTGCAGGCCGCGACCCGGCAGCCCTTCTGGTTTCAGCTCTACATGCTGAGAGACCGGCAGGCCGTGAGCCAGTTGCTGGCGCGCGCCTGGCAGGCCGGATGCCGGACCTTGTTGTTCACGGTGGACCTTGCGGTGGCGGGCGTGCGGCACCGGGATCATCGCAATGGGCTGGAGGCCACGGGCCTGACAGCAGGCTGGTTGCGCGCCCGGCAGTTGGTGACGCGGTCGTCCTGGTTGTGGGATGTGGGTTTGCGAGGACGGCCGCATTGCTTTGGCAACTTGTCTGATCGCGTGCCCGATCCTGAGAACCTCAAGGCTTTCAAGCAATGGCTGGATGCGCAGTTTGATCCAGGTGTCACATGGGATGACATTCGGTGGATCCGGGATCAGTGGCAAGGTCGGCTGTACATCAAGGGCATCCTGGATCCGGAGGATGCCGAACTGGTGGTCTCGGTCGGGGCGGATGGCCTGGTGGTGTCCAACCATGGTGGGCGGCAACTGGACGCCGTGAGTTCCAGTGTGGCCATGCTGCCAGCTATCGCTCAGGCAGTGGGCCAGCGCATGGACGTCTGGCTGGACGGCGGCGTGCGTTCCGGTGTGGATGTGTTCAAGGCACTGGCGCTGGGCGCGCAGGGTGTGCTCATCGGGCGGCCGTGGGTCTGGGCGCTGGCTGCAGGTGGGCAAGAGGGCGTCGAGGCTTGTCTGAAGACTTTTCAGCAGGAGCTGCGCGTGGCCATGGCCTTGGCGGGCGTGACGCGCGTTCAGGACATTGGGCGCCAGCAATTGCAGGTGCCGCCGCTGTCGGCATAGTCCGCCATACTGCGACACTGGTGTCATCCTGGACAGGTGCAGCGTGTTATCTCCAGATCTCCAATACTTCTTGTCTGTTGTCGAGGCGGGCAGCATCACCCTGGCTGCAGAACAACTGGGTTTGAGTCAGCCGGCCGTCAGCAAGGCCATTGCCAGACTGGAGCGTCAGGCCGGGGCCGCGTTGTTGCAGCGCACGGCTCGTGGTGTGGAACTGACTCCCGCAGGCCGCGTGTTGCATGCACGCGCAGCTCAGGCCAGCGTGAGCCTGGACGACGCCTTGCAGGCTGCTCGGGATGTCGGGGGTGTGCACGCTGGCATCCTGAAAGTGGGGGTGACGCCCGCGAACGCCTTGTTTGTGTCCAGAGCCTTGTTCCCGCGCCTGACGACGGAACGCCCCAGCGCCACCATCAAGTTCACCACGGCCTTTGGTGCGGAGCTCTTCGATGCGCTGCACAAACAGCATCTCCACCTGGTGGTCAGCCCCATCCCGGATAGTCCGCCCGACAGGCTGCGTTGCGAGGTGCTGTTCGAAGAAGGGTTTGCGCTGATCCACAGCCAGGATCACTGGCTGGCATCCAAGTCCCATATCGATGTGGAAGACCTGAGTGCCTGCGAGGCGGTGGCGCCTGCTCGTGGTGAAGTGGCCAGACAGGTGCTGGAGCAGGCCATGGCTTCATTGGGGATACGCTTTCCCAAGGTCAGGGTCGAGTCCAACCACCTCGATACCATCTGGTATGTGGCCAGCACCAGTGATCTGATCACGGTGATGCCGACCAGCATGTTGTCGCAAGAACTCCCGAAGGGGCTGGTATCTCGCCCCATTCCGCTGAACTATCTCAGTCGCAAAGTGGGGCTGTTTCTGAGCGATGGTGAGGTGTCGGCCATGGCCGAGCGTGCCATCCAGTTGTTGAAGCAGGCAGGGCAGGCGATGGGGCCGGACGCCTTCCCGTTTGACCGGTCAGCGATCCCCATCGTGCCGGCACGGTGAGCGCGGGCGTGAAGCCTGGCGTATCAAACCCAGCCTATAGGGTCACTTGTGTAACGGATTGGTTCTGGCTGCAGGGGGGCATTTTTCGTGCGAAACGCGCCATTTTCACGATGTTGACTGCGCCTTTGGTGAGGCGTCTGTCCGTTGATCGTGCCGTGATGGATACGCATGTCGTTACAGCCTGCGTGGGGTGGCACCTAGCATCCGCCGTCGTCGAGTCATGAGGGCTCGGCGCACCCACTGCGGCCGTGCGGCCGCCACTTCCCTTACACAGGAGAGATAGATGACATTTCAAGCAATCGCTGGCAAGGCTGGTGCCGCTCTGGCTTTGACCGCAGTCGCCCTGTCTGCGCAGGCCGCCAACACCATGTGCGTGTTCGACATCATTGGCGCCAGTGGTGACGCTTTCAACATGGCCAAGGACTACGCCGTGGCCATGCAGAAGAACGGTGTGACCGTGGAGCTCAAGGGCTTTACCAACGAATCCGCTGCTGTGGACGAGTTCCGCGCCGGCAAGTGCGATGCCTTGATGGCCACGGCTTTCCGTACCCGCCAGTTCAATGGCGTGGCCGGTTCGATCGACACGCTGGGCGCGACCACCGTGGTGCGCGATGGCAAGGTGGACATGCCTGCCAGCTACGAAGTCGTGCGCAAGGTTGTGCAGACCTTCTCTTCGCCCCAGGCCGCCAAGATGATGGTTGAGGGCGCATATGAAGTCGGCGGCATCGTGCCTTTTGGCGCGGCCTATCCCATGGTCAACAACCGTGCCATCGACTCCGTTGAAGCTCTGGCCGGCAAGAAGATCGCCGCCTTGGAATACGACCAGGCTCAGGCCATGATGGTGCAGCGCGTGGGCGGCAAGCCCGTGGCGGTTGACATCAACAACCTGTCGGCCAAGTTCAATGGTGGCGAAGTGGACATGATCGCCGCCCCCACGCTGGCCTACAAGCCGCTGGAGCTGAACAAGGGCATCGGCGCCAAGGGCGGCATCGCACGCTTCCCGCTGCTGATCCTGACCTACCAGGTTGTGCTGAACCAGTCCAAGTTCCCTGCCGGTTTTGGCGAGAAGTCGCGTGACCACTGGGTCGGCGAGTTCGACCGCGCCATGAAGCTGGTGCAGAACGCCGATGCCAGCATCCCTGCCGCCACCTGGATGGACGTGTCGCCTGACCATGTCAAGAAGTACACCAACATCCTGCGTGAATCGCGCATCGCGATCACCAACCAGGGCGTCTACAACAAGCAGGGCCTGAAGGTCATCAAGAAGGTGCGCTGCGCAGCCAGCCCCACTGAGGCCGATTGCGCTTCGCCTTCCGAAGAAGGTTGATGACGATCAGCGCTGGTCTGCGGGGGCCGCAACCAGCGCTTTTTCCTGCTCGCGCGCATAGGCGATGCAGGCTCGAAAGAGGGTCAAGGTGTTGATCAGGACATCGTCCAGCGGCGCCTTGCACCGATCGGCCACCCATTGCGTGGCAATGCGGGTGTTCGCACCCACCAGGCCATTGGCCAGCATCTTGAAATTCAGGCGCCCTTGTGCATCCAGTGTGGGAAACATCTGATGCATGAAGCCAGCGATCAACTGCGCGAAATCCTGTGAGGCCTTGTCGGCCAGCATGGCCATGCCTTCGCCTACGTTCAGCGCGTCGATCAGCGCAACACGTGCACGGTGCGGATCCTGGCGGATGAATTCCAGGAAGTTGCGCAAGGCCGCTTCAGCGAGCTTTTCCGGATCGGGCTGGCAACTGGCCAGCGCCATCACGGTCGTCTGCATCAGCTCACGGCTGACTTGCGTGTACACCGCCTTGAACAGCGCTTCCATGCTGTCGAAGTTTTCGTAGAAGTAGCGCGAGGTCAGTTGCGCCTGCTTGCATACGTCCCGCACGGTGGAGTGGTGATAGCCCTGTTCCCCGAACACGGCCAGACCGGCATCGATCAGCTTGGTTCGGCGCTGGCGTTGGCGCTCTTCTGGGTCAACGCCACCGTATCGCCGTCCGGTCGTCCCCGGAGTAGAGGGTGCTTCAGGGTTTACCCTATTTCTGGAAACGGACATTGTCAAATATGATTTTGAAATTGACTATTGTCAAAATGGGTGTGACACGGTTCGTGTAGCGGCAAGCGAAGT
>NZ_SCTN01000470.1 GCF_004297345.1 Aquabacterium sp.
ACCACACCGGCGCCAACAGTACGACCACCTTCGCGGATAGCGAAGCGCAGACCTTCTTCCATGGCGATCGGGGCGATCAGCTTGACGGTGATCGACACGTTGTCACCAGGCATGACCATTTCTTTGTCGGCTGGCAGCTCGATGGAACCGGTCACGTCAGTTGTACGGAAGTAGAACTGAGGGCGGTAGTTGTTGAAGAAAGGCGTGTGACGGCCACCTTCGTCCTTGGACAGAACGTAGATTTCGCCAGTGAAGTGCGTGTGTGGCTTGATCGAACCGGGCTTGCACAGCACTTGGCCGCGCTGCACGTCTTCGCGCTTGGTGCCGCGCAGCAAGATACCGACGTTGTCGCCTGCTTGACCTTGGTCCAGCAGCTTGCGGAACATTTCCACGCCCGTGCAGGTGGTCTTCTGGGTAGCAGCGATACCGACGATTTCGATTTCTTCGCCGACCTTGATGATGCCGCGTTCGATACGGCCGGTCACCACGGTGCCACGACCAGAGATCGAGAACACGTCTTCCACAGGCATCAGGAACGTGCCGTCGATGGCGCGCTCAGGCGTGGGGATGTAGGTGTCCAGGGCTTCGGCCAGCTTCATGATGGCTTGTTCGCCCAGCTCGCCAGTGTCGCCTTCCAGAGCCAGCTTGGCCGAACCCTTGATGATGGGGGTGTCGTCGCCAGGGAAGTCGTACTTGGACAGGAGTTCGCGAACTTCCATTTCCACCAGTTCCAGCAGCTCGGCGTCGTCCACCATGTCAGCCTTGTTCAGGAAGACGATGATGTAAGGCACGCCCACCTGGCGGGACAGCAGGATGTGTTCACGGGTCTGAGGCATTGGGCCGTCAGCAGCGGAACAAACCAGGATAGCGCCGTCCATCTGAGCAGCGCCGGTGATCATGTTCTTCACATAGTCGGCGTGGCCAGGGCAGTCCACGTGAGCGTAGTGGCGGTTAGCCGTTTCGTACTCAACGTGAGCGGTGTTGATGGTGATGCCGCGGGCCTTTTCTTCAGGTGCTGCGTCGATCTGGTCGTAAGCCTTGGCTTCGCCGCCAAACTTCTTCGACAGAACGGTAGCGATAGCAGCCGTCAGGGTGGTCTTGCCGTGGTCAACGTGACCGATGGTGCCCACGTTCACGTGCGGCTTGGTCCGTTCGAATTTACCTTTTGCCATTTGTTTCTCCAACAAAGAACAGTTGCCCGTGAGCGTTTAAGGTCTCCAGCATTGGCTGCCACGGGCAGCAAGCCAACCACACAAGGTGGCGCCGAAGACCGGCTTAAATTTGTTCCCAAGAAGGGAGGGGCCGGATGTTACCACCCGAACCCAGCGCCATCAATTGAATTGATGCCGCAAACCGCACACCCCTCGCCCCGGCGCTGGATCTGATCCAGCGGCAGCCACGGAACTGGCTTTGCCAGTCCGTCGGCTGCGCCCCCTTGAGGGGGCTGCCGAAGGCAGCAGGGGGGGTCTTACTTACCGCGAGCGGTAATGATGGCGTCAGCCACGTTCTTCGGAGCTTCCGAGTAGTGCTTGAACTCCATGGAGTACGTTGCACGACCTTGTGTAGCCGAACGCAGGCTGGTGGAGTAGCCGAACATTTCAGACAGAGGAACTTCTGCCTTGATGATCTTGCCGCCGCCGACCATGTCGTCCATACCTTGAACCATGCCGCGACGCGAGGACAGGTCGCCCATCACGGTACCAGCGTAGTCTTCAGGCGTTTCGACTTCCACGGCCATCATGGGCTCGAGGATCACGGGCGAAGCCTTGCGGCAACCGTCCTTGAAGCCCATTGAAGCGGCCATCTTGAACGCGTTTTCGTTCGAGTCCACATCGTGGTACGAACCGAAGGTCAGGGTGACCTTGACGTCCACAACGGGGTAGCCAGCCAACACGCCAGAAGTCAGGGTGTCGATCACGCCCTTTTCCACCGCAGGGATGTATTCGCGAGGAACCACACCGCCCTTGATGGCGTCGACGAACTCGAAGCCCTTGCCAGGTTCTTGAGGCTCAACGGTCAGCACGACGTGACCGTATTGACCCTTACCACCGGACTGACGCACGAACTTGCCTTCGACGTCGGTGACCTTCTTGCGGATGGTTTCGCGGTAAGCCACTTGAGGCTTGCCCACGTTGGCTTCCACGCCGAATTCGCGCTTCATGCGGTCGACGATGATTTCCAGGTGCAGCTCGCCCATACCGGCGATGATGGTCTGACCCGATTCTTCGTCGGTCTTGACGCGGAAGGAAGGATCTTCAGCAGCCAGACGTTGCAGGGCGATACCCATCTTTTCCTGGTCAGCCTTGGTCTTGGGTTCCACGGCCTGCGCAATCACAGGCTCAGGGAAGACCATCTTTTCCAAGGTGATGATGGCGTCCGGATCACACAGTGTTTCACCGGTGGTCACGTCCTTCAAGCCCACGCAAGCAGCGATGTCACCAGCCAGAATTTCCTTGATTTCCTCACGCTCGTTGGCGTGCATCTGCAGGATACGGCCGATACGCTCTTTCTTGCCCTTGATCGGGTTGTAGACGGAGTCGCCGGAGTTCAGCACGCCCGAGTACACGCGAACGAAGGTCAGCTGACCAACGTACGGGTCGGTCATCAGCTTGAAAGCCAGCGCAGAGAACTTCTCGGCGTCGTCGGCCTTGCGGCTGGTGGGCTGGTCGTCTTCGTCCGTGCCTTCGACAGGAGGAATGTCCACTGGCGAGGGCAGGTAGTCGATGACGGCGTCGAGCATGCGCTGCACGCCCTTGTTCTTGAAGGCGGTGCCGCACAGCATCGGCTGGATTTCGCAGGCGATGGTACGTGTACGCAGGGCCAGCTTGATCTCGTCTTCGGACAAGTCGCCTTCTTCCAGGTACTTGTTCATCAGCTCTTCGTTGGCTTCGGCAGCGGCCTCGACCATGCCTTCGCGCCACTTCTGGGCGTCAGCCTTGAGCTCTTCAGGGATGTCGCGGTAGTCGAACTTCATGCCCTGGGAAGCTTCGTCCCAGTAGATGGCCTTCATCTTCAACAGATCGACCACGCCCTGGAAGTTGTCTTCGGCGCCGATTGGGATCACCACGGGCACAGGGTTGGCCTTCAGACGCAGCTTGAGCTGGTCATAGACCTTGAAGAAGTTGGCACCGGTACGGTCCATCTTGTTCACGAAGGACAGACGAGGCACGCCGTACTTGTTAGCCTGACGCCACACGGTTTCAGACTGAGGCTGCACGCCGCCCACGGCGCAGTACACCATGCAAGCACCGTCGAGCACGCGCATCGAGCGTTCAACTTCAATGGTGAAGTCCACGTGGCCCGGGGTGTCGATGATGTTGAAACGGTGCTCGGGGTAGGACATGTCCATACCCTTCCAGAAGCAGGTCGTGGCAGCCGACGTGATCGTGATGCCGCGCTCTTGTTCCTGCTCCATCCAGTCCATGGTGGCAGCGCCTTCGTGCACTTCACCGATCTTGTGGTTCACACCGGTGTAGAACAGGATGCGCTCGGTCGTGGTGGTCTTGCCGGCGTCAATGTGAGCGGAGATGCCAATGTTGCGATAGCGCTCGATCGGGGTCTTGCGAGACATGGTGTGACTCCAATTGTCACGGCGCCGGGCCCTGTTGGAACCCGGCG
>NZ_SCTN01000471.1 GCF_004297345.1 Aquabacterium sp.
GGCAAGCTGGTCAAGACCGTGGACACCACCGTCGAGGCCCGTAACCGCTACAGCCTGAGCAACGAGGACGTGACCGAGCTGGCCCGCTACGCGCTGGTCATCGAGCAGCACTATGGCCGCCCGATGGACATCGAATGGGGCAAGGACGGCACCGACGGCAAGCTCTACATCCTCCAGGCTCGCCCCGAAACGGTCAAGAGCCAGATGCAAGGCAAGGTCGAGCAGCGCTACAAGCTCAAGAGCACCGGCACCATCCTGGCTGAAGGTCGTGCCATCGGCCAAAAGATCGGCACCGGCCCCGTGCGCATCGTGCACAACATCTCCGAGATGGACACCGTCAAGCCTGGCGACGTGCTGGTCACCGACATGACCGACCCCAACTGGGAGCCCGTGATGAAGCGCGCTTCGGCCATCGTCACAAACCGTGGCGGCCGTACCTGCCACGCTGCCATCATTGCCCGTGAACTCGGCATCCCTGCCGTCGTGGGTTGCGGCAACGCCACCGAGCGCCTGACTGACGGCACCCTGGTGACCGTGGCCTGCTCCGAAGGCGATACCGGCTACATCTACGAAGGCCTGCTGGAAACCGAAATCACCGAAGTGACCCGCGGCGAGATGCCCCACATCGGCCTGAAAATCATGATGAACGTGGGCAACCCGCAACTGGCCTTTGACTTCTGCCAGATGCCCAACAACGGCGTGGGCCTGGCTCGCCTCGAGTTCATCATCAACAACAACATCGGCGTCCACCCCAAGGCCATCCTGGACTATCCGAACATCGACAGCGACCTGAAGAAGGCGGTCGAGTCCGTGGCCCGTGGTCACGCCTCGCCCCGCGCCTTCTATGTCGACAAGCTGGCTGAAGGCATTGCGACGATCGCTGCGGCCTTCTGGCCCAAGCCCGTCATCGTGCGCCTGTCGGACTTCAAGTCCAACGAGTACAAGAAGCTGATCGGTGGTTCGCGCTACGAGCCCGAGGAAGAAAACCCCATGCTGGGCTTCCGCGGCGCCTCGCGTTACATCAGCGCCGAGTTCGGCGAAGCCTTCGCCATGGAATGCGAGGCGCTCAAGCGCGTGCGCAACGACATGGGCCTGACCAACGTCGAGATCATGGTGCCCTTCGTGCGCACCTTGAAGCAGGCCGAGCGCGTCACCAACATGCTGGCTGACCACGGGCTGGTGCGCGCCTCCAAGGGCGGCACCGACGGCCTGCGCGTCATCATGATGTGCGAAGTGCCTTCCAACGCCATCCTGGCCGAGCAGTTCCTGGAGTTCTTCGACGGCATGTCGATTGGCTCCAACGACCTGACCCAGCTCACCCTGGGTCTGGACCGCGACTCCGGCCTGGAGTTGCTGGCCCACGACTTCGACGAGCGCGACCCTGCCGTCAAGGCCATGATCTCGCGTGCCATCGCTGCCTGCCGTGCACACGGCAAGTACATCGGCATCTGCGGCCAGGGCCCTTCGGACCACCCCGATTTCGCCGAATGGCTGGCCGATGAAGGCATCGTGTCGATGTCTCTGAACCCGGACACGGTTGTTGAAACCTGGCAGCGCCTGGCAGCGAAATAAGATTTTCGGACAAATTGACTGGATTTCAAACAGAAGTCCAGCTTTTCCGACTGAGCGCCACCTACGGGTGGCGTTTTCCTTGCTACAATCGCAGGCTTTCCATCAGTTGCTCATTTCTTGAGCAGCCCTTGCCGTTTACGGGTTTGACGCTTCGTAGCGGCTTCCATCAACTGGAATCCACAAGGAGTATCCATGCGTCACTATGAAATCGTCGTGCTGATCCACCCGGATCAAAGCGAACAAGTTCCCGCCATGCTGGAACGCTACAAGGCTCTGATCGCCTCGACCGGCGGCCAGGTTCACCGTCTTGAAGACTGGGGCCGTCGTCAGCTGGCTTACCAGATCAACAAGCTGGCCAAGGCTCACTACCTGTGCCTGAACATCGAAACCAGCAAGGAAACCCTGGCTGAGCTCGAAACCGGCTTCAAGTTCAACGACGCCGTGCTGCGTCACCTCACCGTGCTGAAGGACAAGGCTGAGACCACTCCTTCCGTGATGATGAAGCAAGTTGAGCGTGAAGAGGCCCGCAAGGCCCAGCAAGAGCAAGCCGCTGCCTGATTGATGCCGCAAGGCGTCGACAGACAACGCGTCCGCAAGTAGTTTTTTGCGAGCCCCACGTTCATGAACCGTGTGCTGATAACAGCCCAGATCATTGAGCGAAAGGCTTTGAGATACACACCCGCCGGCCTGCCCGCACTCGATGTCGTGCTTGAGCACGAATCCGAAGTGACCGAGGCCCAGCTTCCCCGCAAGGTGAAGGTGGAAATAAGAGCCGTGGCGATGGGTCCGATTGCACAGCAATTGAACCTGCAGCCAGTTGGCGTGCCCCTGGGCATTGCCGGCTTCCTGGGTGCTCCGCGAAACGGACGTGGCGTGCTGCTCCACATCACCGAACTCAACGACATCGTTTAAACACATCCATTCGGATACTGAGAGGTCATCATGGCTGCTCCCCGCTCCAAGAACGGCAAGTTCTCCAAAGACCGCAAGGGTAAGCGCAACACGCAATCCCTGCTGTTCCGTCGCAAGCGCTTCTGCCGCTTCACCGTCGCCAACGTCGAACAAATCGACTACAAGGACGTTGACACCCTGCGCGACTTCATCGCTGAAAACGGCAAGATCATCCCCGCACGCCTGACCGGCACCCGCGCGATCTACCAACGTCAGCTGACCACCGCCATCAAGCGCGCGCGCTTCCTGGCTCTGCTGCCTTACAGCGACCAACATCGCGTCTAAGGAGTCATCGACATGCAAATCATCCTCCTCGAAAAAGTCGCCAACCTGGGCAACCTGGGTGACGTGGTCCGCGTGAAGGACGGTTACGCTCGTAACTTCCTGATCCCCACTGGCCAGGCTCGTCGCGCCACCGAAAAGGCTGTCGCCGAATTCGAAGCCCGTCGCGCTGAACTGGAAAAGGTCCAGGCTGAAAAGCTGGCCGCCGCTCAAGCCCTGGGCGAGAAGCTCTCCGGCAAGACTGTCTCCATCAGCCAGAAGGCTGGCGTGGACGGCCGTCTGTTCGGTTCGGTCACCAACTTCGACATCGCTGAAGGCCTCAAGGCTGCCGGCTTCGAAGTGGCCAAGCATCAGGTTCGCCTGCCTAACGGTCCTCTGAAGACTGTTGGCGAGCACCCTGTGTCGCTGTCGCTGCACACTGACGTGGTCGTCGAGATCATCGTCGCTGTGGTTGGCGAAACCGCCTAAGTCGGGCTCGCACCGACGGGAGTGGCGTGCTGCTCCCAATCAAAGCCGGCCTCGTGCCGGCTTTGTCATTTCACGAACATGCCTGAACAACGCCCTGCCCGGTTATCCACGCCGATCCCCAGGATGTCCCAAGGCTGTCCACAGACTTGCCCACATACCCACAGCCTTATCCACAGGCATGGCGCGCAGGCAAGCTTATGATTGCAGACCATGGCCGCTGTTCTTCCGACTCCGTTTTCCCCCTCGAAACTCAGTGACGCGATTGGCGCCGATGAAGTCGCCAAACTGCGCGTCCCGCCGCATTCGATCGAAGCCGAACAAAGTGTGCTGGGCGGCCTGCTGCTGGACAACAGCGCCTGGGATCGCGCCTCCGATCTGCTGTCTGACTCGGACTTCTATCGCCACGAGCACCAGCTCATCTTCACGGCGGTCCAGCAACTGATCAACGCGTCCAAGCCGGCTGACGTGATCACGGTCTTCGAGCAGCTTCAGATGTCTGGCAAGGGCACGGAAATCGGCGGGCTGGCCTATCTGAACGCCCTGGCCCAATCGGTGCCCAGCGCGGCCAACATGCGCCGCTACGCCGAGATCGTGCGTGAACGCGCGGTGCTGCGCAAACTCGTCACGGTCAGTGATGAGATCGCCACCAATGCCTTCAGCCCCAACGGCAAGTCGGTGTCCGACATCCTCGACGAAGCCGAAGCCAAGATCATGAAGATCGGCGAGGAAGGCAACAAGAACAAGCAAGGCTTTCACGCCATGGACGGCTTGGTCGTCGACCTGCTGGACCGCGTGACCGAACTGGCCGACAACGGTCTGGATGACGTCACCGGCGTGCGCACCGGCTTCATCGACATGGACAAGATGACGGCAGGCCTGCAAAAGGGCGACCTGATCATTCTGGCCGCGCGCCCCTCGATGGGTAAAACGGCCTTCGCGCTGAACATCGGCGAAAACGTGGCCGTGAACGAAGGCTTGCCTGTGGCCATCTTCTCGATGGAAATGGGCGCCTCTCAGCTCGCGCTGCGTATGGTGGGCTCGATTGGTCGCATCAATCAGCAGAACCTGCGGACTGGGCGACTGTCTGACGACGAATGGAGCCGCCTGAGTGAAACGGTTGAAAAGCTGCGCACAGCCAATGTGTTCATTGATGAGACGCCCGGCCTGTCTCCCAATGAATTGCGCGCCCGCGCACGTCGCCTGGCACGCCAGTTTGGCGGCACGCTGGGCCTGATCATCATCGACTACTTGCAGCTGATGAGCGGCTCCGGCGGCAATGAGGAAAACCGCGCCACCGTGATCGGTGAAATCTCGCGGGGCTTGAAAGCATTGGCCAAAGAACTGCAGTGCCCGGTGATCGCGCTGTCTCAGCTCAACCGCTCGGTGGAAACACGCCCCGACAAGCGCCCCATGATGTCCGACCTTCGCGAATCCGGCGCCATCGAGCAGGATGCGGACGTGATCATGTTCATCTACCGCGACGAGTACTACAACCGCGAATCCAAGCTGCAAGGCCAGGCCGAGATCATCATCGGTAAACAGCGTAACGGCCCTGTGGGCGCCGTGCACCTGGCCTTCTTGAAGTCCAACACGCGCTTCGAAAACCTGGCGCCCGGCACCTACACGGGCGAAGGCGATCAGTACTGATCCGCCCGACCAAGCTCCAGCAGCGCAAGGCAAAGTAAAAAGGCCTGCCGTTTTCGCGGCAGGCCTTTGTCATTCATCTTGCCACTCAAGCAGACAGTGTCAGTCGTCGTTGCCACCCAGCGCCATCAGCAACTGCAGCAGTGACGAGAACACGTTGTAAACGTCCAGATAGATGGCCAGCGTGGCCGTCACGTAGTTGGTTTCACCGCCGTCCAGCACGCGCTTGATGTCGTACAGGATGAAGGCCGAGAAGATCACCACAGCCATGGTTGCGATCGCCAGGTGCAGTGCAGGCAGTTGCAGCCAGATATTGGCCACGGCAGCAACCAGGATGACGATCATGCCCATGAACAACCACTTGCCCATGCTGGACACATCACGCTTCATCGTGCTGGCCATCGTGGCCATGCCCAGGAACACCGCACCGGTGCCGCCAAAGGCCAGCGAGATCAGGCGCACGCCGTTGGACATGCCCAGCGCGTGACCGATCAGGCGAGACAGCATCAGGCCCATGAAGAAGGTGAAACACAGCAGCAGCATCACGCCCACGCCTGAGTTCTTGTACTTCTCGATGCCGAAGAAGAAGCCGAACGACAGGGCCATGAACAGCACAAAGCCCATCATGGGGCTGCCGGCAAAGAAGCTGAAGCCCATGGACACCCCGAGCCAGGCACCCAGCACCGTGGGCACCATCGACAGGGCCAGCAGGGCGTAGGTATTGCGCAGCACCCGCTGACGGTCCACACCCAGGGACGAGCCGCCATAAACGACATCAAGGGGTTTGATAGAACGATCCATGTATCCTCCGAAAACAGAATCGGCGCCGGCCATAGGCTTGGCACCTGTAGCTTGATTGTAGGCCGTTAAAGCCAGATGGGGTCTCTACCTGAATCTTCAAGAAGAACCCCTATTTCACAGCACGACATCAACAGGGCGGGCGACGCCGCAATGACTCGTACAGACACACGGCGGCAGCGGCAGCCACATTGAGCGACTCCTCGCCGCCGGGCTGCGGGATGGCCACCCTCAACTGGCAGCGGGCCATGACCGCCTCGGCCACGCCCTGCCCTTCGTGCCCCATCACCCAGGCACAGGGATCCGGCAGCGGCGCTGACGGCAACATCTGGTCGGTGTGAGAGCTGGTAGCCACCAAAGGCACACCCAGTGCATCCAGATCGTCGGCGCAGGCCTGCTCCACCAGATGCAAGGCGAAATGCGCGCCCATGCCCGCTCTGAGCACCTTGCCCGACCACAGCGCGGCCGTGCCCTTGAGGGCAACCAGTTGCTCAAAACCCATGGCAGACGCACTGCGCAAGATACTGCCGACATTGCCAGCGTCCTGCACGCGGTCCAGCACCACCGTACGCACGCCTTGTCGAATGACTGCCGAGCCCTTGTCATCCAACTCCGGACGGCTCAACAGGAAGCCCAGGCGCGCAGGCGATTCCAGGCTCGTGAACGTCTTCCACAAGGCCTCGGGCACCACCACCACTTTGGCTGCCTGCCTGGCCAGCTCGCTGAGCCTGCCCGCCTGCTCATCAAAAGCTGGTGCCACGCCATGCTCACCCAGCCAGGCGGTATCGGCAATCACGGCCAAGGCAACAGGCACGCCACGCGACAGGCACGCCGAGCACAGGTGATCCCCCTCCAGCCACACCTCCCCCAACTTGCGATAGGCAGAAGGGTCCTGCACGTGTTTGCGCAAGCGCTGAACCAGCGGGTTGTCGCGGGATGTGATCAGTTGTGTTGTCATGAACAAAACGGCCTCTGTGTCAACGCCGCGTCGGACGCGGCTGCACCAGCGAGGGATCTGGCGCCAGACCCAAGACCACTTTCACCGGGCCAAAACTGCGGCGATGCGCGGGCGTCGCGCCATGCAACTTCAAGGCAGCTACGTGGTCTGCGGTGGGATAACC
>NZ_SCTN01000472.1 GCF_004297345.1 Aquabacterium sp.
GCCACCAGCACCGGCACGATCAAGCGCCAGTTCAAACCGGCAAAGAAGATCACGTACAGGCCGGACGACATGACCAGCATGGCGGTGCCCAGGTCGGGCTGCTTGAGGATGAAGGCCGCCGGCAACAACACCAGCCCGCCGGCTGCGGCGAAGTCCAGGCCACGCAACTGCCCTTCACGACGCTGGAACCACCAGGCCAGCATCAGCGGCATTGCGATCTTCAGGATCTCGGAGGGCTGGATGACCATGCCCACATTGAGCCAGCGCGTGGCGCCCTTTTTGGTGATGCCAAACAAGGCCGTGGCCACCAACAGGATCACCCCCACTGTGTACAGCGGCACCGCCAAGGCCATCAGGCGCTGAGGCGGCACCTGCGCGACCAGAAACAGCATGAGCGCAGCCAGCATCATGTTGCGGGACTGATCTACAAAGCGCGAGCCATTGTCAAAGCCCACAGAGTACATATTGACCAGCCCCAGCCCGCACATGAAAACCACGATGCAGATCAGGGGCAGATCGAAGCCCTGAAACACAGGCTTGATGCGCTGCCACCAGGAAGGTTTGTCAAAGGCCACACTCATGGCTGCTCCTTCGATGCGGCAGGGCTAACGGCGTTGGTCTGAGGGCGAGATGCCGGCGCCAGCACAGGCACCGCAGCCGAGCCCCGGGATGCAGGGCCAGACGGGGCATTGGGCGCCGATGAAGCCACCGCAGACGCGGCCGAGGCAGAAGATGGCGTTGCTGCGGCGGATGCGGCGGATGCGGCGGACGCAGTTGAAGCCGCTGCTGCAGCCGCTTCAGGCACGGTGGGCACATCCGCACCGAAAGCATCTAGCCCGCGCGGCAGCGGCATGGCCGAAGCCTTGCGCGCCACGCCAATCGGGCTGGCCGCCTTGCCCTGTTGCACGGCGGCGATGTCTTCTTCGCTGGGGTAGACGTCCATCAGCAGGTAGTCCAGCACACGCCGGGCGATCGGGGCTGCGGCCTCAGCACCAAAGCCGGCGTTCTCGACGATCACGGCCAGTGCCACGCGTGGGTTGGAAAGCGGGGCGAAGGCTTCGTACAGCGAATGATCGCGCTTGTACTCGTCCATCTTGGAGGCCACGTACTTCTCGTTCTGGCGCAGGCCCACGGCCTGGGCCGTGCCGGTCTTGCCACCGCTCTGGTAACCCGCGCCCATGAACACGCGGGTGGACGTACCCTCCTGCGTCACGCCAAACATCGCATCGCGGATGAAGGCCGTGTGCTCGGGCTTGTAGACCACGGACGTCAAGGCCTGACTGGAGCTGACACGGCGCTGACGGGTCAGCACGTCTTCGATCTCGCGCACCACGCGCGGCTGGAAACGCTGCCCGTCACTCACGACCGTGGACAAGGCCGTGGCCATCTGCAGCATGGTGAAGTTGTTGTAGCCCTGACCGATACCCAGCGAGATGGTCTCCCCCGCGTACCAGCGGCGCTGCTCGGCGCGCTTGTAGGCATTGCGCTTCCACTCCGTGGAGGGCAGGATGCCTGTCAGCTCACCCTTGAGGTCGATGCCGGTCAAACGACCAAACCCCAGCGGCGACATCTGATCGTGAATCAGGTCCACGCCCAGCTCGTTGGCCAGCGAATAGAAGTACACGTTGCTGGACTTCACGATGGCGCGGCGCATGTCCATCGCCCCGCCCAACTCGTTTTCCGGGCTGCGGAACTTGTGGCCACCGAACATGAAGAAGCCGTTGTCCATGATGACCGTGCTGGGGCTGCGCTTGCCCGTGTTCAAGGCCGCCAGCGCCATGAAAGGCTTGTAGGTGGACCCTGGCGGATAGGTGCCACGCAGCGCGCGGTTGAGCAGCGGCTTGTCTGGGGACTCGTTGAGCTCCTTCCAGTTTTCGCTGTCGATGCCATCCACGAACAGGTTGGGATCGAAGGTGGGCTTGGACACGAAGGCCAGCACCTCGCCATTGCGCGGATCGATGGCCACCAGGGCGCCACGGCGATCCCCAAACAGGCGCTCGATCAAAGCCTGCAGCTTGATGTCGATGGACAGGTGAACCGTGTTGCCCGGCGTAGCCGGGTTGGAGCGCAGGCGCCGCACGGCCCGCCCGCCAGCACTGGTCTCGACTTCTTCAAAGCCGGTGGTGCCATGCAGCTCACGCTCGTAGCTCTGTTCGATGCCCAGCTTGCCGATGTACTCGGTGCCACGGTAGTTGGCCAGCTCCTCGTCCGGCCAATCGTCCATGGCATCAGCCTCTTTCTGGTTGATGCGGCCGATGTAGCCCAGCACGTGGCTGGCCAGTTCACCATACGGATAGTGACGGAACAGGCGCGCCTGAATATCGACACCGGGGAAACGGAAACGCTGCGCCGTGAAGCGGGCGACCTCTTCATCCGTCAAGCGCGTGCGAATGGGAATGGACTCGAAACTTTTGGATTCTTCACGCAGGCGCTTGAAGCGGCGGCGATCTCGCGCCTGGATATCGACAATGTGCGATAACGCTTCAATCGTGACCTCGACATCTTCGACCTTGGAGGGCGTGATCTCCAGTGTATAGGCGGAGTAGTTGTTGGCCAGTACCACGCCATTGCGGTCAACGATCAGGCCCCGGTTGGGCACGATGGGCACCACGGCAATGCGGTTGTTCTCGGCCTGCGTGGCCAGGTCATCATGTCGCACCACCTGCAACACATACAGGCGAAAGACCAACAAGCCAAAACAGAACAGCACGAAGCCGACAGCCGCCCACAAGCGCGCCCGAAAGCGGCTGAGTTCCTGCTCGAGGTTCTTGAGTTCGGTCATGCGGGGTGCCCGGCTGCGGTCCGACTCACAAAGGCCGGTTCTTGTCGCGGTCAGGCGCGCGGCGTTGCGGCGCCAGCAACACGAACGAGGCCACCGGCCACATCAGCGACTCCAGCAAAGGCGCAACCACCAGCCCCCAGCCCGGAAAGGCCGCGCCGGCAATCATGCGCACCAGCAGCGAGACCGCATGTGCAGCTACAAACAAAGGCACGATCTGCACGGCTTGGGAGGCCACCGTGAACCACAGCAGGCGGCGATGCACCGTGATGGCAAAAAAGCTCAGCAGCGTATAGGCCAGGGCGTGCTGGCCCAGCAAGGCGCCCTGATGCACATCCATGAGCAAGCCCAGCACGAACGCAGAGCCCACGCCCACACGGCGCGGCTGATGCACGTTCCAGAACACCAGCGCCACGGCAAGGAAGTCCGGCACGCCGGCCACCCGGCCCCAGGGCAGCATGTCCAGACTCAAGGCCAGGAACAGCGAGAACCAGATGAAGAAGGGATTGACGGGTAACAGCAGTTCGCTGCCGCGCGGCATCATGGCTTGGCTCCTGAAGCGGCTTTGGCTGCGCCGTGGTGCCCCTTGTGGCGGCCCGATGCCTCTACCGCCGAAGCGGAAGCGGCCGCGTCGGCAGGACGCTCGGGCATCTTGCTGGCCGTGGGCTCCAGCAGCAACACATGACGGGTGCTGTCGGGATTGGCCGTAGGCGCCAGCGTGATGCGGGCAAAGGCCGAGTCGGCCCGGCGATCCACCTGCAGCACCTTGGCCACGGGCAAACCTGCGGGGTAGACACCATCCAGACCGGAGGTCTGCAGCACATCACCCACCTGCACATCGGCGTTGCCGGCCATGAAGCGCAACTCCATGCCATGCGCCTGAGGTGTCCCGTAGGCCACACCGCGCTGCTGGGTACGCACATTGACCACGGGCACCGCGGCGTCCTTGTCGGTCACCAGGGTCACTTCGGATGTCAGCGGGTACACACGGGTCACCTGCCCCAGCACGCCGGCCTCGTCGATCACGGGCGCCCCCAGCACCACATGGCTGGCGCTGCCCTGGTCGATCACGACCTTGCGGGTGAACGGGTCAGGCGCGTCATACAAGATCTCGGCGGCCATGCTGGCCACTTCGATGCGCGGACGCAGAGCCAGCAAACCGCGCAGCCGGGCGTTTTCGCGCTCCAGTTGATCTGCCCGCATCACGCGCTCGGATTGCTGAGCCACCAGACGCTGGGCAGCCAGTTGCGATTGCTTGGCCGCATCCAGACCTGAGAAGTAGTGCCCGGCGGTGTCCCACCAGCGCGACGGCGCCATCAGCACCTCCTGAACGGGCTGCAGCATCGTGGCCACCACAGCGCGCAAGGGCTGGGTCATCTTCCAGCGGGCATCGGCCACCATCAGGAAGACCGCGAGCGCCGAGAAAAACATCAGGCGTGTGAACGCCGACGGCCCTTGCTTGAAGAAGGGCGGTGGCGTTCGGTCCAGCGTGGCCAACGGCATGGCGGCGTGTCAGCTCCCAAAACACGACAGGCGCCATCTTGGGGGGCGCCTGTGGTCACGACAAGGGTGGTTTATTCTGATGTAAAGATGCTGCCCAGGCGCTCCATGCGCTCCAGGGCCATGCCACAACCGCGCACCACGCAGGTCAGCGGGTCTTCGGCCACCAGCACAGGCAGGCCGGTTTCTTCGGCCAGCAGGCGGTCCAGATCGCGCAGCAGCGCGCCGCCACCGGTCAGCATCATGCCGCGCTCGGCGATGTCGGCGCCCAGCTCGGGTGGCGTCTGTTCCAGCGCGTTCTTGACGGCCGACACGATCTGGTTGAGCGGATCGGTCAGGGCTTCGAGGATCTCGTTGGACGAGATCGTGAAGCTGCGTGGCACGCCTTCCGACAGGTTGCGGCCCTTGACTTCCATTTCCTTGACTTCGGAGCCAGGGAACGCGGAGCCGATTTCCTTCTTGATGGCTTCGGCCGTGGGCTCACCGATCAACATGCCGTAGTTGCGGCGGATGTAGTTGATGATGGATTCGTCGAACTTGTCGCCGCCCACGCGCACAGAGCCCTTGTAGACCATGCCGCCCAGCGAGATCACGCCCACTTCGGTCGTGCCGCCGCCGATGTCGACCACCATGGAGCCCGAAGCCTCGGACACCGGCAGACCGGCACCAATGGCGGCTGCCATCGGTTCTTCGATCAGGTAGACCTCGGAGGCACCAGCGCCCAGCGCGGATTCGCGGATGGCGCGGCGCTCAACCTGGGTCGAACCGCAGGGCACGCAGATGATGATGCGGGGCGACGGTTTCAGAACCGAGCGCGGGTGCACCATCTTGATGAACTGCTTGAGCATCTGCTCGGTGACGGTGAAGTCGGCGATCACGCCGTCCTTCATCGGGCGGATGGCCTCGATGTTGCCGGGCACCTTGCCCAGCATGGCCTTGGCCTCGGCACCCACGGCCTGGATGGTCTTCTTGCCGTTGGGGCCGCCTTCGTGGCGGATCGACACCACAGAGGGCTCGTCCAGCACGATGCCCTTGTCACGCACATAAATCAGCGTGTTGGCCGTGCCCAGGTCGATGGCCAGGTCGGTAGAAAAATACTTGCGAAACATTCCGTACATGCGGCGAACTCCGGCTCCGGGCCTTTTGCCGCTGCCGCCCAGACGCAAAACCGATCAACGGCTCACCCGGCAAAACCGGGGAGCACGTCTGGTGCGAGGCGAAACGCTGGCGGGCAAAGGCCCCTGAAACAACGCGCGCAGCCTGCTCGAATGACCCGGCTGCGCGACAAAACAATCACCCTGACCGCAAATGCGCCAATTCAGTGCAAATACGGCTTGTGGATAACCTAGGATAATACCCCAAGGCCTCGCCCTTTCCGGCGCCGAGCCCCACTCTGTTACCCCTGGATGAAGCCATGGCCCTGACCCCTGCAGACGTCAGCCGCATTGCCCAACTCGCCCGCCTGGAACTCAGCGGCGACGAGCAAGGTGCGATGCTGACGCAATTGAACGAATTCTTCGACATCGTCGAAAAAATGCGTGCGGTCGATACCTCCGGTGTCGAGCCCCTGTACACCCCCCTGTCCGCCATCGAGGACGTGACCCTGCGCCTGCGCGAAGACGCGGTCACCGAGCCCAACAACCGCGAGGCCAATATGGCCAACGCCCCCGCTCAGGATGGCGGGCTGTTCCTCGTGCCCAAGGTGATCGAATGACGACCGCATTGCATGACCTGACACTGGCCGAGCAAAGCCAGCAACTGGCATCTGGCCAGACGACCAGCGTGGCCCTGACCCAGCATGTGCTGGATCGCATTGCCGCGCACACCGAACTGGGTGCCTTCCTGCACGTGGATACCGCTGGCGCCCTGGCTGCCGCTGCCGCCTCGGATGCACGCCGCGCCGCTGGCCAGGCCCTGGGCCCGCTGGACGGCGTGCCCATTGCCCACAAGGACATCTTCGTCACGCAAGGCCTGCCCACCACGGCAGCCTCGAAGATGCTCAAGGGCTACCAATCGCCGTTTGACGCCACCGTGGTCGCGCAACTGAAGGCCGCGGGCGTGGTGAACGTGGGCAAGCTCAACTGCGACGAGTTCGCGATGGGCGGCGCCAACGAGAACTCCGCTTACGGCGTGGCCCGCAACCCATGGGACACCAGCCGCATTCCTGGCGGTTCGTCTGGCGCATCGGCCGTAGCCGTGTCGGCCCGTCTGGTGGCCGGCACCACCGGCACCGACACCGGCGGCTCGATCCGTCAACCGGCGGCATTGACCGGCATCACCGGCATCAAGCCCACGTATGGCCGCTGCTCGCGATTCGGCATGATCGCCTTCGCATCGTCACTCGACCAGGCCGGCCCCATGGCCCGCACGGCCGAAGACTGCGCCCTGCTGCTGCAAGCCATGAGCGGCTTCGACGAGCGTGATGCCACCAGCGCGCAAGAGCCCGTGCCCGACTTCATGGCCGTGCTCAACACGCCTCGTGCCGAAGCCACCACCGCGCAGCCGCTCAAAGGCCTGCGCGTGGGCGTGCCCAAGGAGTTCTTCGGTGAAGGCGTGAGCGCCGATGTGCTGGCCGCCACGCGTGCTGC
>NZ_SCTN01000473.1 GCF_004297345.1 Aquabacterium sp.
TTAAAAGCAGCGCAAACCGTCTTGCGCCAGCTAATGCGCGCAATCTTTGTTCAGCCTCATTGCCCAATCGTGTATCGGCGCACGCAGAGGCAATCCCCTTGCACATCTGATCTTGACCCACGATGTTCAACCCACTAAACCACGCAAAGAACAGGACGTCGCGCCCGTATATATCGGGGAAGCTCAACGGTGGCTGTGTAGCGGTTCTGATAAGGACAAATCGCCCCCCGCGACCTTGATTGACTTCCACCTTGGTGATGGCATCTCTTTGTACAGTGAGGTTGTTGTACGCCAGGGAATTCGGCGAAAGCACGAGGCCAAGCTTTCTTCCGGCTTGAATTCCAAAGCCGATTAGCAATGATGAAGCCGTGATCAGGACGGCCGCCGCAACCCACGAAGGCTCCCCGGTCGGGTTTGAGCTCATTTGCGTTTTAACGAGCAAAACTGCACCGATCATGGCTGCGAGGCCCATCCCAATGTAGCCGCCGCCTGGATGCAATCTTTGAACTAGCCGTGGATGGTAAAGCCGAGGATAGGACGATGCGTCAAACGACAAGGCGCGTAATGCGCACCAGGCAAAGCCAGTGCGCGCATCCGGAAAGCAATCCTGCAATTCATCCATCAACGTACCGATGCGGGCAAATGTGATCTTTCCTGCCTTGGTCCGCCTTCGAACGGCCGAACAGGTTAGGGACGATTTCAACTTGTGCAAACCGCGGCGCTCGCGAGGGCCGCTCCAGGCTGCGTGCTGCTGGCACAAGAACGGCAAGCCACAACGGGCAACCATCCCGGCGTCGGCGCAACCGGCTCAAGACCTGCGGCACAAATTGGTGTTCTTCACCTTCCAGTGTACAGAAACGCTAGCTCATGCCTAAGGTGGATTTCGATGGCGACAACTTGCTTTGGTACCGCGCAGTCTCATACTCAGATTGTGATGCTTTGGTTCAGCGAGACCATGCCCCAACCATCGACCTCTATTCCTCGTGGCCGACGGGCGTACGGGCAATAGAGCAGACCGTCACGAATGCCGGTTCATGGCCGGTACCGAGAGACGAGGTCCGGCCAGGCAACTGCCGTTGCCGGCTAGCAATGCTGGTGACGGGATTTACTTCTTGAGTGCAGCGGAAGCAGATGACGCTGGCGCAGTCGCTGCGGCGCCATCCTTGAGCCACGTTCCTTTGTCTGCCAGGCATGCCTTCTTGGTTTTGCTCATGTCCACGGTGCCGTCAGACTGCTTGCAATGATGGTTCTGAGGCGTGCCTGTGCCCTTTGCTGGTGCGGAGGCCGGCGTTTCGGCGAACGCCATCGTGCCGCAAGCGAGGGAGGCAGAGACCAGAGCGATACGGAACAAGTTCTTGGAAGTCATCTTCATTCCTTAGATGTAGTGTTGGGAAACTGTTTGAAGGGACGTGGCGGATCGAGCGCCCACCAACCTCAAGTATGGCAGCGTGCTCTGAAGCCGTTACTCGCGACCGACAGCTCCTGGCCGGGTGGGTGAGTTCACTAGAGTGCCAGGTTCGCGCTCGCGTCACTAAATCGTCTTTCAACGTAGATAGGATGAACTGCCTCCAAAACTAAGCTCAAGGGAACGTATGAAGCCGCTACTGGCTCGCCTCGCCACGGTACTGGTACTTTCGGTGCCTGCAACGCTCGTTGCGGCAGCCCCCATCCAGTTCGTCTTCAGTGGCCAGATTTCTG
>NZ_SCTN01000474.1 GCF_004297345.1 Aquabacterium sp.
TGTTTTTGGGGGTCGATGCGGAGGGGACTTGCCCTGATCGTGAAACATCGTCAGGGAAAGCGTGATGCATTCGGCCTGTTGACCTGCCGCAACACGACGCCACGGCAGGCATGGAGTGTGCATAATCAATTTCATGCATCTGAGCTGTACTGAACTCAGTCCACTGTCTGACCACCGATCTGCCGAGCATCGACCCGATGCCTGCGAGATCGACCAGCCTGAGGCCGCACATTGTCCTGTGCGGCCTTTTTGTTTGTGCCTTCACTATTGACGGACACCATCATGCCTCTGCCCAAGCCGCCCACCAAACGCGCTGACATGCTGAACGCTGACGACTTCACGTCCCAGCCCAAACCTGTCAAGCAAGCCAAGAGCACCACGCGCTCCGCATCGGCCAAAGCAGTGCCCACCGTGATCCAGCCACCTGTGCTGGAACTGGTGAAGCCCGCAGCCACCGTTGTGGAACCCGTGACCGCACTCAAACCCACCAGCACCAAGAAGGGGCGCGCTGTTGCCCCGATCGTGGCGGACAAATCCGATTCGGCGCCTGTGGTCACCAAAACGTCCAACGGCGACAGCGCCAAGTCGCGCCATCTGCCCGCCCCCGGTTCCAGCACCACGCGTCGCCGCCGCGATGTGGGCGGCCCCGCCAAGCTGTTCGTGCTGGACACCAACGTGCTGCTGCACGATCCGATGTCGCTGTTCCGCTTCGAAGAGCACGATGTCTACCTGCCCATGATCACGCTCGAAGAGCTGGACGGACACAAGAAGGGCATGACCGAAGTAGCGCGCAACGCCCGCCAGGTCAGCCGCGATCTGGATGCACTGGCCGCCGACATGAGCAGCCGCCAGCAGCTTGACCCCGCCTCGGGCATCGACCTGACCAAGACCGGCCACGTTGAAGCCAAGGGCAAGCTGTACTTCCAGACCATGGGCATGGAAGTGCAACTGCCTGCCGGCCTGCCGCAAGGCAAGGCCGACAACCAGATCCTGGGCGTCGTGCAAGCACTGCGCAGCCAGCATCCGGGCCGCGATGTCGTGCTGGTGTCCAAGGACATCAACATGCGCATCAAGGCGCGCGCGCTGGGACTGATCGCCGAAGACTATTTCAACGACAAGACGCTGGAAGACGGCGACCTGCTCTACACCGGCGTGCTGCCGCTGCCCAGCGACTTCTGGGAGCGCCACGCCAAGGGCATGGAAAGCTGGCAGCAAGGTGGCATCACGTACTACCGCGTGGCCGGCCCCATGGTGCCTGTCCTCCTGATCAACCAGTTCGTGTACCTGGAGAGCCCGGGCGCCACACCCTGGTACGGCAAGGTCATCGAGATCACGGGCAAGACCGCCGTGCTGCGCACCTTGAAGGACTACGCCAACCAGAAGCACTCTGTGTGGGGCGTATCGGCGCGCAACCGCGAGCAGAACTTCGCGCTCAACCTGCTGATGGACCCCGAATGCGACTTCGTGACGCTGACGGGTTCCGCCGGCACCGGCAAGACGCTGATGACACTGGCTGCCGCCTTGTGCCAGGTGCTCGATGAGCGCCGGTACACCGAAATCATCGTCACCCGCGTGACGGTGCCGGTGGGCGAAGACATCGGCTTCCTGCCTGGCACGGAAGAAGAAAAGATGTCGCCCTGGATGGGCGCGCTGGATGACAACCTCGAAGTGCTGGCTCGCGGCGACAACAGCGCTGGCGAATGGGGTCGCGCGGCCACCAATGAACTGGTGCGCAGCAAGATCAAGATCAAGAGCATGAACTTCATGCGGGGCCGCACCTTCCTGAACAAGTTCCTGATCATCGACGAGGCGCAGAACCTGACGCCCAAGCAGATGAAGACGCTGATCACACGCGCCGGCCCCGGCACCAAGATCATCTGTCTGGGTAACCTGGCTCAGATCGACACGCCCTACCTCACCGAAGGCAGTTCGGGCCTGACCTATGCGGTGGACAAGTTCAAGGGCTGGCCGCACAGCGGGCACGTCACGCTGGCTCGCGGCGAACGTTCGCGTCTGGCAGACTTTGCCTCTGAAGTGCTCTGACTTCAGCGCAGCACAAGCCACCACACAAGGACCCTTCGGGGTCCTTTTTTCTTGGCGACAACACCTCGATCGATACGTGAAATTTCAAAGCGTAGAAAACCGCGCATTACTTGACAGAAAGCGCGCTGCCGTTTGATGCAAGGTCTACACAAATGCTTGCAAATGGCCAGAATGGTGAAATAGCCTCTACGACCATTCATCCCTTGAGTCAGGCAGTCCCCCTCATCACCACCTACTCAGGCATCAGTACAACGCAGTTTCTGGTGCTGCTCGCGTTCATGTTGATCATGTTCGTGGCGGGTTTGTTTGTGCTGGTTCATCACAAGGGAAACAAACTGGGCGGCAACTCACCGGCGTTGGACAAGCTGTCCAACCTCATTCTCTCCAGCGAGCCCAAGCAGTCCATCTTGTTGCTTCGTTACCTGGTGGGCTCAGCCAACGCCGTAGCGGGCGTGGCCGCACTGAACTACGGCGTCTCGGAAGGTGTGATTGCCGCAGAAGGCAGTGGCTGGTTGACGGTCACCGCATTGGTCTGCACGATAGGTTTTTACGCCTTCATGCGCACCGGTTTGAACAAGCGACTGGCCGATCCGTCCATGGCCGGGCCACAAGTCATCTGCGCGGAACTCTTCCTGGCCTGGGGATACCAGTTGGGTGGGCCAGGTAGCTCGATCGCGCTGCTGCTGCTGTTCGTCTTCCTGATGTTCAGCATGTTCACCTCCACCACCCGCACGCTGATTCAAGCCAGCGTCGTGGCTGCACTTGCATTCGGGGCGGCCATGCTGAATGTGGCCAACAACAGCCCGCAAGTGCCTTACATGGCCAAGCTGCAAATGGTGTATTTCGCCGTGATGCTGTTCATGTTGGTGAGCGTGTGCCTGCTGGTGTCGCAACTTAACCGCATCAGAGACAGCTCGACCCGACGCAAGAAGGAACTCTCGGAAGCACTGGCGCGCATTCAGGATCTGGCCACACGTGATGAGCTCACCGGGCTGTTCAATCGCCGTCACATGCTGGAGTTGCTCAACACGGAAAAGCACCGCTGCATCCGCACCGAGCGCCGTTTCTGCATGGCGATGATCGACGTAGATCTGTTCAAGTCGGTCAATGACAAACATGGCCACATGGTGGGCGACGAGGTGCTGGCATCGGTGGCACGCATCGTCAGCAGCGGCCTGCGTGAAACCGATGTGGTGGCGCGCTGGGGCGGTGAGGAGTTCCTCGTGATGTTCACCGATACCGATTGCCCGACGGCTGAACTGGTGTTGTCACGCATCCAGATGATGCTGTCGGCCAGCATGGTGAGCGAGAGCGCGCCCAGCCTGCATGTGACCTTCTCCGCCGGGCTCACACACTACGAGCCCGAGGAGATGCTGACACGCACCATCGACCGCGCCGACCGTGGCCTCTACATGGCCAAGGCAGGCGGACGCAACCGCGTGGTGCGCCTGGAGCCGGGCCAGCCCGAAGAGGCCGCCGTCACGGCGCCTGCTTCAGGCAAGGCTACACCGCTGCAATCAGTCGCGCTCGAAAACCGCCATGCTTTCAACGTGGGCGGTATGGGGGAACATGTTCACCGCCCCGCCTGACACGCAGCGGTAACCCGCCTGGTGCACCAGCAAGCCGGCATCTCGCGCCAGCGTAGAGGGGCTGCAGCTCACATAGACGATGCGCTTGGGCGGCACCCAATCCGGCACCAGCGTCGGATCCTGATGCAGATCGGCCATGGCCTTGGCCAGTGCAAAAGCACCTTCACGCGGCGGGTCGATCAACCACTTGTCGGCATGACCATAGCCAGCCAGTTCCTGCGGCGTGATCTCGAACAGGTTGCGGGCCACGAAGCTCGTGTTCGCATCCACGCCATTGATCTTGGCGTTCTCGCGTGAGCGGGCTACCAGGGTTTCACTGCCTTCAATGCCCAGCACTTCCCGGGCTTGGGTGGCCAGCGGCAAGGTGAAGTTACCCAGGCCGCAGAACCAGTCGATCACACGCTCATCGGGCTGCACATCGAGCAAGCGCAGCGCACGGCCCACCAGCACCTGGTTGATGGCGTGGTTGACCTGCGTGAAGTCAGTTGGCTTGAACGGCATGGTGATGCCGAACTCGGGCAAGGTGTAATCCAGCGAAGGCAAGGATTCGTCCAGCGGGTGAACGGTGTCCGGGCCCTTGGGCTGCAACCACCAGGAGATGGTGTGCTGGCCGCCATCGTGTGCGCTGTGCTCGGCAGAGAAGTCACGCAGGCGTTGCGCGTCAGCCGGGCTGAGCGCATTCAAGTGACGCAACACCAGCACCGTGACCTTGGTGCCGACGGCCACCTCGATCTGCGGCAGGCTCTCGCGCTGGTCCATGCTCATGATGAGCGCGCGCAAAGGCATCAGCAGGCGGCTCATGTGGGGAGGCAGGATCTCGCAGGTCTGCATGTCGGCCACGTAGCGGGATTTACGCTCGTGGAAACCCACCAGCACGGTGCCCTTCTTGGCCACATAGCGCACCGACAGGCGAGCGCGGTAACGGTAGCCCCAGGCAGGCCCTTCAATGGGGCGCAGCAGCATGTCAGGCTTGACCTTGCCCAGGTGCCAGAGGTTGTCTTCCAGCACGCGCTGCTTGACAGCCACCTGGGCACTGGCATGGAAATGCTGCATCTTGCAGCCGCCACACCGGCCAAAGTAGGTGCACTGGGGCTTGACGCGCTGCGAGCTTTCGCAACGCAGGTCCGTCATCGTGCCCTGCTCCCAGTTGTTTTTCTTGCGGGAGATGTTGACGCGCACTTCTTCGCCGGGCAGCGCATCTTCAACGAACACGACCTTGCCATCTGCGCGATGGGCCACGCCCTGGGCCTCAAGGTCCAGGGATTCGATCTTCAGCCACTGCAGGTGCGGTGGCACGGGCGGGGTTTCGGGGGCCACTGCATCGACAACTGGGCCAACAGGGGCAGCAGAAACAGAAACGGGGGATGAATCACTCATCCCCCGATTGTCTCAGACCCGAGCGCCTCAGCGGCTGGGCAACTGTTTGGCGGGGTCGATCGGTTTGCCGCGCTTGCGAATTTCGAAGTGCAATTGCACGCGGTCAGCGTCGGTCGAACCCATTTCGGCGATCTTCTGGCCCTTGCGCACGCTCTGGTCTTCCTTGACCAGCAGCGTCTGGTTGTGGGCGTAGGCCGTCAGGTACTCGCCGTTGTGCTTGATGATGATGAGGTTGCCGTAACCACGCAGGCCGGAGCCGGCGTACACCACGGAGCCGTCAGCAGCCGCGTAGACCGGATCACCCGCCTTGCCACCAATGGCCAGGCCCTTGCGCTTGCCCTCTTCAAAGCCACTGAGCGTGGGACCATTGGCAGGCCAGCTCCAGGCAGGCTCGTCCGCATCCTTGGCGGGTGCGTCCTTGCTGTCCTTATCCTTGTCTTTGCCTGCATCCTTGGGCTCGGCAGCGGCACTGGCAGCAGGCGCAGCCGATGCCGCACCCGAGGCGCCACTGGCTGCGGCTGCAGCCACGCCTGAGGCCGTCTTGGCCACCACATTGCCCTTGGCATCCACACTGCGGGCCTCGATCTTGGGGCTGCCAATGGGCTTGGTGATGGCGGCGCCAGAGGCCACGGCCGTGGCATCCGCTCCTGGCGGAATCACACGCAGAACCTGCCCCTCTTCAATGAGATTGGGGTTCTCCAGGCTGTTCCAGACAGCCAGATCACGCCAGCGCTGGCCGGCATCCAGCGAGATACGGATCAGCGTGTCACCCTTCTTGACGGTGTAGTAACCCGGCTTGCCCGCGTTTTCGGCGCCTGGCAGCACCTTGGGCGTGGCGGATGCATTCGACGCAGTGCCGGGCGTACCCGCACGCGAACGGTCTTCGACCGGCGCATGGTGGTTGGTCGAGGCGCAGCCCGCCAGAACGAGCGTCAAGGCTGCGGCGGCAGCGAACCTGTAAGTGAAATTCATGTGCATGGGGACATTCAGCCGGGCCGGCGCGAGACAAACGCCGCCAACCCGTTTACGTCATGTGGTGCCTGATTTTAGGGGGACGAACAGCACGGCGCCGGCGCGGCTGTGCTGCAAACTGCCATCGGGCAGGCGATCAAGGATGGTCAACACCTGTGTGCCACCTCGGGGCTCTTCCAGCGGCGCAACCAGCCGGCCGCCGGGCGCCAGTTGATCGATCCAGGCTTGAGGCAAGGCCGAGCCACCGGCCGCAGCAATGATGGTGTCGTAAGGTGCCAGAGGCGCGTGGCCGATCATGCCATCACCGTAGACAAGGCGCACATCCGGCCACTCGGGCAGATGCTGGCGCAAGGTATCCAGATTGCTGCGCGCTTTCAGGTGCAGATCCCGCAGGCGTTCGATGGACACCACGCGCCGGGACAAATGCCCCAGCAGGGCCGCCTGGTAGCCACAGCCACTGCCGATTTCCAGGCATTGGCCCAGCGGTTTGTGCGTCACGGTCACGTCGACCTGAACCTGCAGGCCAGGCCGCACGCACAGCAGCTGCATCATGGCCGCCACGACAGACGGCTTGGAGATGGTCTGCCCCAGCCCGATGGGCAGGCTGGTGTCTTCATAGGCCTGGTTGACCAGGGCGGTGTCCACAAACAGGTGGCGCGGCACGCGGGCAAAAGCGTCCAGCACGTGCTGGTGGCTGATCCCGTCCTGCATCAGGCGCTCGACCATGCGTCGGCGCACATGGATGGAGTCCATGCCCACGCCTTGCGGTGTGGTGTGGCGGCGGCGATCCTGCTCGGCCTGCTGAAGGTGCACCTGCGGGCGCAGCAACTCTCGCGCGCCGGTCTGGGCCACGGGGGCCGGCTTGGGGCCGGACGATTTGACCGTGGCCACCTGATCCAGCTGCAGCGGAAAGCGGCGGGGCTTGCGATCAGGTTGACTGGCACTCATCGTGTGCCCACCCATCCCTGCCAGGCAGGCAGACGCTGGTGATCCGTCATGTCGACCTGCAGGGGCGTGATCGATACCTGGCCATGGCGCACCGCATGGAAATCGGTGCCTTCACCGTCTTCCTTGGCTTCGCCGGCCGGGCCGATCCAGTAGAACATGTCGCCACGTGGATTGGCTTGCGCCACGGCAGGGAAGCTGGCGTGACGGCGTCCCAGGCGGGTGATGGCCCAGGGGGCCTTGTCCACATCGGCCAAGGCCGGGATATTGACGTTGAGCAGCCAGGGCCTGGCGGCCGGCGGCTGGGCCAGCGCGTGCTCAACCACCTGCCGTGCAACACGCGCCGCCACATCCAGGTGCTGCCAGCCTTTGTCCGTCAGGGAAAAGGCAATGGCGGGCACGCCAAACAGGTGCCCTTCTGTCGCGGCGGCGACCGTGCCGGAGTAGAGGGTGTCGTCGCCCATGTTGGCGCCGTTGTTGATACCCGACAGTACGAGGTCCGGTTTGGGGATCAAGCCGGAGGTCAAAGCCAGGTGCACGCAATCGGATGGTGTGCCGCTGACGTAGCGGAAACCGTTGCTGGCCGTGTGCAGGCTCAGGGGCTGATGCAGGCTCAGGGCGTTGGAAGTACCGCTGGCATTGCGCTCAGGCGCAAAGACATCAATGTGGCCCAGGCCTTCGCAGGCTGCAACCAGGGCAGCGATGCCCGGCGCGAGGTAGCCATCGTCGTTGGCAATCAAAATTCGCATACACGGATTGTAGAAGCGCAACGCCTGGAAAGGTCAAACCGTTTAACCGGGGGGCCTTGAGGTGACGACAAGCGCTCTGGACCTGATAATCTCGCGGTGAACGTCCGAAAGGATAAGTTCGCCTGGCCCTTGCCTGGCGAGCAGACAGAGCAACACCCCGCTTGGCCAGAACGACGGCTTCGGGAGGAGCACCATGGCCGTCAAGGTATTGATTCTCGAAGACAACCCGGTCGCCCGGGGCTTTCTGTGCCGCGTGGTACGCGAAAGCTTCAGCGACGTCAGCAGCATCACCGAAGCCGGTGATCTGGACGCTGCACGTCGTTTGCTCGGGCACGCGGCAGGCGGCAAAGCGGCCCCGACCGATGATCCTTACCAGTTGATCCTGGTGGATCTGGAGTTGCCTGATGGAAGCGGCCTTGAGTTGCTGACCGAGCTGGCCAATTACCCGGCCACCCGCATCGTCACGACGCTGTATTCGGATGACGACCACCTCTTCCCGGCCCTGCAGTGCGGCGCTGACGGCTACCTGCTCAAGGAAGACCGCTTTGAAGTGCTGGTCGAAGAGTTGCAAAAAATCGTGCGCGGCCAGCCACCGCTGTCACCCGCCATTGCGCGGCGGTTGTTGACCCACTTCCGCTCCGGCGATGGACATGGCAACGGCCTGGGCCATCCGCAAGCACCTCAGGCCGCGGCGCCTGCCGTGGCAACTGCGGCGCCTGCCGCGCTGGATCACGAACGCCTGACGCCACGCGAAAGCGAAGTGCTGACCTACCTCAGCAAGGGCTTCACGATCAAGGAAATTGCCTCGCTGATGGGCATCAAGTGGTTCACGGTCAACGACCACATCAAGTCCATCTACAAGAAGCTCAATGTGTCCAGCCGCGCAGAAGCCGCTGTGCTGGCCAGCAAGCAAGGCCTGGTGTGATCACCAGCGAGGCCTGACCTGATCGGCCCCGCAGCACACCGACCATGACCACCCCCTCACCTGGCAAATTGCTGACAGACAGGCGCCCAGGCTGGCCCAGCCTGGACGAGATCCTGCAAGGCTCTCACGAACTGCCGCGCTGGATAGGCTGGCGGCTGCGCGCGCTGGTCACGACCATCTTGCTGGCTTGTGGCCTGCTCTTTCTGGTTGCGCACTGGCTGTCCACGCAGCCGCACTTGCCTTTCAACCTGCGGGCCACGCCGGAAGGACAGATCAAGATCCAGGGGGCGGACTATCCACCTCTGGTGCACCTGGAGGGACGCATCCTGGATGGCTTGCGGCTGGATCTGCCCGTCAATACGGGCGTGCAGACGCTGTATGCCCCCATCGAGTTGCTCTCGCTGCAACGCTCCGAGCGCTGGCTCATCGACCCGGATCTGCGCCAGCGGCATCTGCAACTGCATCAGCGCATGAACGCCTTGCTCGCGCAGGCAGGTTCAAGCAACCTGACCGTCAATGTTGACCTGCTGCATGCGCCGGATGAACCCGTGTCGATCAGCCCTGTGGGCTGGTCAGGCCTGAGCCCACTCTTCTGGCTTTTGAGCCTGCTGGCACTTGCCGTGTTTGGCGTGGGCATCGTGGTGCTGCTGGCCGAACCGCAGTGGCGCAACATGGCCTTTGCGGTACTGGCCATGAGTCAAGCGGGACAGTTGCTGTTCATTGCCATCGAGAACAACCTGGACGTGTTCGCGCCAGTCTGG
>NZ_SCTN01000569.1 GCF_004297345.1 Aquabacterium sp.
CATCGCCAGCACTTCCATCTCTGCCCTGACGACAGATCAGATCTCCGCGATGGATTCGAGCCAGATCGCGGCTTTGGCCACGACGCAAGTTGGTGCGCTGAACACCGCACAAGTGGCCGCCATTGAAACCAGTGACCTGGCGGGTCTGAACACCGCATCGGTGCGCGCACTGACCACTGCCGGTGTAGCCAACTTGACCACCGATCAGATCTCGGCCTTGAACTCGTCGCAGGTAGGCGCGCTCACCAGCACGCAAACGGCTGTGCTGACGACCGATCAGATTGTTGCGCTGAACACGGCTGACGCAGCCGCGCTCAACAGCACACAAGTTGCTGCCTTCAACACCGCTCAGGTCGCCGCCATTGAAACCAGCGATCTGATTGCGCTGAATACGGCCTCTATTCGCGCCATGTCGACCGCAGCCATCGCTGCCATGGGCACCGACCAGATTGCCGCATTGAACTCGGCGCAAGTCGGCGCTTTAAGCACCAGCCAGATTGCCGGACTCAACACCAACCAGATTGGCGCCATTGAAACATCCGATCTGGCAGTTCTGAACACAGCCCAGGTGGCCGTGCTCAACACGGCGCAGGCTGCTGCGCTGACCACAGCACAGATCGCTGCCCTGAATACTGCCGATGTACGCGCCATCAACACGGCTGACACGGCCGCGCTGAGCAGCGACCAGATCGCCAACATGACGTCGGCCCAGATCGGCGCGCTGAGCACCGCTCAGATTGGCGTGCTCAACACCTCGCAGGCGTCGGCCATCGAGACGAGTGACCTCGCTGGGCTGAGCACAGCTGCGGTCAAGGCTTTCACGACCGCCGCCGTCAATGCACTGACCACCGACCAAATCGCCAACCTGAACACGGCGCAAGTCAATGCATTGAGCACCACCCAAGTGGGGGCACTGAACACCAACCAGATCAGCGCCATCGAGACCTCCGATCTGGCAGCCATGAGCACGGCTCAAGTTGCCGCGTTCAGCACAGCGCAAACTGTGGCCCTGAGCACCGCCCAGATCGGCGCACTCAACACCGCTGACATTCGCGCACTCAACACGGCCGACACGGCTGCCCTGACCACGGATCAGGTCGTCGCCCTGAACTCGAATCAGGTCGCAGCACTGACCAGCACCCAATTCGCGGCCTTCAATACGGCACAGATCGCCAATATGGAGACCACGGACCTGGCTGCCGTCGGCTCCAGCCAGATCGCCGCGCTGAACACAGCCCAGACGGCCGCGTTGACCACCGACCAGATCGGCGTGATCAACACGACATCGCTGCGTGCACTGAATACCAATGACACCGCCGCGCTGACCACAGATCAGATCGTTGCACTGAACTCCAACCAGATTGGTGCTCTGACCACAGGCCAGATCGGTGCGCTCAACACCAAGCAAGTCGCAGCCATCGAGACCACGGACATCGTGGCTCTGAACACCGCTGCAGTACGCGCACTGAACACGGCCTCGGTCGCCGCTCTGACCACCGATCAGATCGTTGCAATGACGTCCACGCAGATTGCGGCCTTGAGCACATCGCAGATTGCCGCGCTGACAACCACCCAGGTGGCAGCGATCGAGACGACCGACATTGCTGCAATGACGACTGCCCAGGTGGCCGTACTACACACTGCGCACGCTGTGGCTTTGAGCACCTTGCAAGTCGGCGCCATGAACACCGCAGACATGCGCGCCTTCACGACGGCAGACGTTGCTGTCCTGACAAGCGACCAGATCGCCTCGCTGAACTCGGCACAGATTGCGGCCATGAGCTCCACGCAAGTGGCTGTGCTCAACACCAGCCAGGCCGCAGCCATCGAAACCGGCGATCTGGCAGGCCTGAACACGGCGTCGATCCGAGCCTTCAGCACCGCCGCCATCAATGCGCTGACCACCGACCAGATTGCGGCACTGAATACCGCGCAGATCAACGCCCTGGGCACTGCCCAGATCGCAGCACTGAACACCAATCAGATCGGTGCCATCGAAACCACCGACCTGGCCGCCATGAACACGGCCCAGATCGCCGCGCTGAACACGGCTCAAACCGTGGCCCTTACCACGGCGCAAATGGGCGCCATGACCACGGCTGAAGTCCGCGCCATCAACACGGCTGACACAGCCGCGCTGACCAGCGACCAGATCGCCAACATGAACTCGGCCCAGATTGGCGCGCTGAGCACCGGCCAGATCGGCGTGCTCAACACGTCGCAAGCCGCCGCGATCGAAACCAGTGACCTGGCTGGCCTGAACACGGCCGCGATCCGCGCCTTCACCACCGCTGCCGTCAACGCCCTGACCACCGACCAGATCGCCAACCTGAACACCGCTCAGGTCAACGCACTGGGCACCACGCAAGTGGCGGCGCTGAACACCAACCAGATCGGTGCGATTGAAACGACTGACCTGGCTGCCATGAACACGGCGCAAGTGGCGGTCTTCAACACCGCACAGATCGTGGCCTTGAGCACCGCCCAGATCGGGGCGCTCAACACCGCTGATGTGCGCGCCCTGAACACGGCCGACGCGGCTGCCCTGACCACCGACCAGGTGGTGGCGCTGAACTCCAATCAGGTGTCTGCACTGAGCAGCACCCAGATGGCGGCCTTCACGACCGCCCAGATCAACGCGATGGAGACGACCGATGCGGCAGTCATCAGTTCGACCCAGCTGGCCGCCTTCAACACGGCTCAAACGGCTGCGCTGACCACCGACCAGATCGGCGTGATCACCACCACTGCCCTGCGCTCGCTCAACACGAACGACACGGCTGCGCTGACGACCGACCAGATGGTCGCGCTGAACTCCAACCAGATCGGCGCCCTGACCACGGCACAGATCGGCGCCCTGAGCACCAAGCAAGTCGCCGTCATCGAGACCGGTGATCTGGCTGCGCTCAACACGGCTGCCATCCGTGCGCTGACCACGGCCGCCGTCGGCGCCCTGACCACCGATCAGGTGGTGGCGCTGAACTCTGCCCAGATCGGCGCGCTGAGTACCGCCCAGTTCTCCGCCCTCAACACGGCGCAGGTCAATGCCATCGAAACCTCCGACCTGGCTGGTTTGACAACCGCCCAGGTGGCTGTGCTCACCACGGCCGGTACGCAAGCCCTGTCTACTGCACAGGTGGCTGCGCTCAACACGGCCCATGTGCGTGCGCTCAACACGGCTGACACTGCCGCGCTGACCAGCGACCAGATCGCCAACATGAACTCGGCCCAGATTGGCGCGCTGAGCACCGGCCAGATCGGCGTGCTCAACACCAACCAGGCTGCTGCGATTGAAACCAGCGATCTGGCCGGCCTGAACACGGCTGCGATCCGGGCCTTCACGACCGCCGCCGTCAACGCACTGACCACCGACCAGATCGCCAACCTGAACACCGCTCAGGTCAACGCCCTGGGCACCGCGCAAGTGGCTGCGCTCAACACCAACCAGATCGGTGCCATCGAAACCACCGACCTGGCTGCCATGAGCACCGCCCAGGTGGCCGTCTTCAACACCGCGCAAACGGTTGCCCTGAGCACCGCACAGATCGGGGCCCTCAACACGGCTGCGATCCGTGCGCTCAGCACCACAGATACAGCAGCCTTGACCACCGATCAGGTCGTGGCTCTGAACTCGGCTCAAATTGGTGCGCTGAGCACCGCCCAGATTGGCGTGCTCAACACCAACCAGGCCGCCGCCATCGAAACCAGCGACCTGGCAGGCTTGAACACCGCCTCGATCCGCGCCTTCACCACCGCCGC
>NZ_SCTN01000566.1 GCF_004297345.1 Aquabacterium sp.
ACTCACGAGCGAATTTGGTAGGACCAACGAGTACGCACTGAGCTTTACGAAAACTCGCTCCCTGAATCCGTGCGGTCCAAATTGTGGACGCACCTTTTGATAATCACGCGCCAGTGTGTTCATCAAGCGGTTCAAGCGATTTAGAAAAAGATCAGTTGGGTCACGAAGGTTCATTGCAGAGGCAGTACTCATGATTGGTCGCCAAAACAAATTAAGTTGACATGTGGGCAGCCTATCACCGCGGCGAGGATCGTCCCATCTTGGACGCCGCAGGACCGCTGCAGACTTACTCGGACGGTATTGACCACAACTGCACACGGAGGGCCACCACAAGCACGGTTCGCACTCTCGCCTGAGGTGAGTTGCCCGCAACAGTCGCTCCCTGTCCTGCATCATCCGAAGTTGCACAGTGAATTCCGCTCAGTCACGAGCACCTCCCAAACGGTTGCGTATTCCGCGCGCCAATTGAGCGGATGAGAGCAGATGACAAGGTCACCACGCAGTTTCGACGTTTGAGTGATCTGCGTGGCTGAGACGAAACATCGTTTTCAGACACTCCGGCAGGATGGAATCACCGCTTCAACGTTGCATTTGGCGACCTCATCCATTCCGTTTCGGCTGCGACGCTGGGGACCGCTTCACGCCTTAGATCTAAAAGGCACAATCCGTACAAAGTCCGTACGGCAAAGAAAAAAGCACTTAGCATCACTGCTAAGTGCTTGATTTTCTTGGTGGGCGGTGCAGGGTTCGAACCTGCGACCCCTGCCGTGTGAAAGCAAAAAATCGGTCTTCCAGATCAACGACTTAGAGAAAAACTCCAAGAGCGACAATCACTTAGCGTACTTCAGTGTACTTGTTTGTCCTTCGATATCCAAGTGTCAGTGTCCCAAAATTGTCCCAGCCATATGCCGGTCCAATCACGGGCAAGTCGGCATTTCGACGGTATAACCCAACGACATGTAGAGATGCGTGCGCTCGGTTGAGCCCACTTTCTCTTGCAAGTGGACACCTTCTTGGCTAGTGCAAATTCCAGCTCGCCGCGTTCGCCCACGCCTTTCAACCGTTTCCAACTGCTGTCCAGCGTTTCGCGTCTTCATCCCCTTACCGATGGCTGCCACTCCGATAAAAGGAGCGTCAGACCACAGCTTTGGAACACGAACGCGATAGACAAGAGGTTGGGTACCGCCCACCTCGTCAGTGGCCAACAAGCCCTCGACAGGCGCCTGGTTAAAGTCAGCTACGGAAAGCCGCTTGCAACACGCCGCGCCTTGCCGGGCCGCTGGATATTGAATGTCCACGACTGTCCCACTCACAAGTGGCGCATCCGTAATCAACACACCGTGACCTGCACCATCCAACTGGACGATTGCAAAGCGCACGTCCGACGCAACGGCCACACCGGAAACGATCAAGCAAGCCAGAAAGGCAAACAGCTTAGTGCCCATCATCTGACCAATGCGGTGGATCTGAAACAAGCTTATTCACCCCATAAGTGGCACCAACGGCATTGAGATCACTCAGCTTCTTGATCTCAACCTCTTCCCCCGACGCATTCTTGATCTTCTTGCCAATGATGCTGGTAATCGTCATGTCAACAGCGGCCTTCTCCGTGTGGCGAGAGATCAATGCAGGCGGATACACAATCGTATAGCCCTTAGCCATCGCAGAAGCCGCCTTCTTGGATCCGTCGTCGCTGTCGTGGACCCAGTCGATGTTCACCCCGTCCATGGCTGGCACCTTGTCAGCCTTGATGTCCCCACGGGATATCTTGGAGCTGTAGTGCATCAGGTAGGCGCGCTCCCTC
>NZ_SCTN01000475.1 GCF_004297345.1 Aquabacterium sp.
CTTCGGCCATCACGTAGATGCAATCTGCGTTGCGGATGGTGCTGAGTCGGTGCGCGATGAGGATCAAGGTCTTGCTGCCGCGCAGGTCTTCGATGGAGCGTTGCACGACGGCTTCTGATTCAGAGTCCAGCGCGGAGGTCGCTTCGTCGAAAATCCAGACGGCGGCGTCTCGGTAGAGGGCGCGGGCAATCGCCAGGCGCTGGCGCTGGCCACCCGAGAGCTTGCTGCCGTTGGTGCCGATGTCGGCGTCCATGCCGCCGGGCATGGTCTGTACGTGGTTCCAGAGGTTGGCCGCGCGCAGGCAGCGCTCTACATTGTCGCGATCCAGGCCGTTGGGGCTGGCGTAGGCGATGTTCTGTGCGATGGAGCCTTCAAACAGCACGATGTCTTGCGAGACGACCGCGAAATGGCGCCGCAGGCTGGCGAGCTTGAGCGTGTCGATCGGGGTGCCATCCAGTGTGATGTCGCCTGAGTTGGGGTAAGCAAAGCGCAGCAAGGTGCTGACGACAGTGCTCTTGCCCGCGCCAGAGGAGCCGACCAGGGCGATCGTCTGACCGGCCTGGATGTTCAGATTCAGGCCATCAAGAGCGGGCTGGGTGGCCCCGTCGTACTGCAGTTGGACGTTGTGGAAGGCGATGTTGCCTTGGCAGGTGGGCATTTCGGCCGTGCCGTTGTCGGGCTCGGGTGGGGCGTCCATCAGCTCCAGCGCGCCCTTGAGTGTGATCAATGCATGGCTAAAGGGGGTGTAGATGTCCGTGAGGTGACGCATCGGGGAGATGGTCATCAGCAGTGCCGTGATGAAGGAAACGAACTCGCCAATCGTTGAGGATCCATGACTGGCTTGCCAGATAGCCAGTGTCAGGATGATGGAAACGCCTACCGCAGCCAATACCTGCGTGATTGGCGTGACCAGTGCGCTTGTGGCGACCTGTTTCATCGCTAAGCGACGATGGAATAGCGCAGCCGTTTCAAAACGGCGCAATTCGAAGTCGATGGCGTCGAAGGTGCGAACCACCCGCCAGGCTCGGGCGTTGTCGTCCACGATGGCTACCAGCTTCTGGCCTGCCAGGTAGTGCGCCTCGCCGACGCGACCAAGGCGCTTTCGGATACGGCTGACACTAAAGCCCACCAGTGGCATCGAAATGAAAGCCAGCAAGGTGAGTTGTGGGTTGATGTAGAGCAGGTAGGCGATCAGGAAAATGAGTGTCGACGCGTCGCGCACAAGCGATATCAATGAGCCACCCAGTGCACTGGATGCGCCTTGCGGATCGTTGATGATTTTGGCAACTGCGACGCCTGGGCTGATTGCCGTGAACAGCTTTGAATCGGCTCTCAACATTGCTCGCATGAGGTCGCGCCGCAGATCCAGCGTGATCAGCGAGGTGGCAGAACTCATCACGAAAGTGCCTGCGAAATTGAAGCCCCCGCGGATCATGAACAGGCCAATAACCACGATGGGGATGATCCACAGAGGGTACTTGAGGCCCTCTTGAAATCCCGAGTCGATCAGTTTCTTGAACAGGGCTGGAACGATAGGCTCTACCGCTGAACTCAGAAGGAAAAAGAAGACAGCGGTGATCATCATGCGCTTGTGAGGGCGCGTGTAATGCATCAATCGTTTCTGAGGGGCGGTGATGTCCATGAGGTGCTGCTTGTCTCGGTCCATATGGGGACGGAGCGGGTGATTGGGATGGTTACGCGCTGGGGGCTTATTTAATGGCCTGCAATGGCGAGAACCTTCTGGAGCGCTGAGCGAACCTCGTCCAGGGTTGGTGTTTGATCTTTGCCGCCTAGGCTGATGACCGGCCCTGAGCCGATGAGGCCTGCTAATCCCGGCTCGTGGTCGCAATAAATGCCGACTGTTGGGCGGCCATGCGCGGCGGCGATGTGACTCATGCCAGTATCTAGGCCAACCACGACCTGCGCCTGAGCCAGGGTGTCTGAAGCTTGTTGGACGGATAAAAACGGCGGAACAGTGCCGTCAATCGAGTGAGCGATGTCCATGGCCAATTTGTGCTCAGCAGGACTGCCCCACATCACGGCGACCTGCCAGCCCCTGGTTCTGAGGCTTTGACCAATGGCGATCCAGTTGGCTGTTGGCCAGAGCTTTTCTGGGCGGCTCGCGCAGGGAATCAGTACGGCAAAGGGCGTGCCGGGTTGGGGGGTCCAAGCCTGACTGTTTGCGTGCAGGCCGAAGTCTGCTGGCCCGGGCGGCAGGGGGTAACCCAATACCTGTGCGGCCAGTAGTCTGCAGCGATCAACCGCATGCAACTGGCGCGATACCCGAGCCTTGCGGCTGTAAAACAAAGACGCCAGAGGCTCCC
>NZ_SCTN01000476.1 GCF_004297345.1 Aquabacterium sp.
GATGCCGTTTTTGTGGGCGACACGCTGTTTCCGCCGGATGTGGGCACAGCCCGATGCGACTTCCCGGGCGGAGATGCGCGGCAGTTGTACCGCTCGGTGCGGCAGATTCTGTCTTTGCCGGCCGAAACCCGGCTGTACATGTGCCATGACTATCCGCCAACGGAACGTGCGGTTGAGGCCGTGAACACCGTTGCATCACAACGCGCGCACAACATCCATGTCAAAGATGGCGTGACCGAAGATGAGTTTGTGACTCGCAGGCAGGCACGGGACGCGACGCTGTCCATGCCCAGGCTGATCCTGCCGTCCATCCAGGTCAACATCCGTGCAGGGCATTTGCCGCCTGCGGAGGCGAATGGGACGGTTTATCTCAAGGTGCCTGTGAATGCGTTGCGACTCATAAGCAAGTTGACATAATATACATTGTGGCAATTTACGTTAGTTGAGAAGGTGTTGCGTTTCCAAGAGCGTACCAAGGTGACACCAAGGTGACGGAAATATCCAACTTCTGCGACGCAATCATCCAACTATTGCGCTTCTGAACCTTTTGCATGAAAAGTTAGATGTTTCTGTCAGTCTGGTCGTGAAGCAAAGCGCCGTTCAAGCTCAAGGACATCTGGGCACTCCGCGTGCGACTTCAGATGGAAAACCGGGTTCGCGAACTCGTACTCTTCAACTTGGGCATTGATAGCAAACTTCGCGGTTGCGACCTTGTCAGTCTCAAGGTGCGGGACGTCTGCCACGGCGACCACGTTGCATCGCGCGCGATGGTCATGCAGCACAAAACGCAGCGGCCAGTGCAGTTCGAAATCACTACTGCGGCTCGCGAAGCCGTTCAGGCCTGGATCCAACGTGCCAAGCTGAAGTCTGAGGACTTCCTCTTTCCAAGTCGAATCCACGGCTCGCCACATCTGGGAACGCGGCAGTACGCACGAATCCTTGAAGGCTGGGTTGAGGAGCTCGGGCTTGACCCCACCGACTACGGCACTCACTCGATGAGACGAACCAAGGCAACGCTGATCTATCGGCGCACCAAGAATTTGCGCGCAGTTCAGTTGTTGCTCGGTCACTCGAAGCTGGAATCGACAGTGCGCTACTTGGGCATCGAGGTCGATGACGCCTTGGAGATTTCAGAACAGACTGAAGTTTGACCGCAAGGCAGCGCAGGCCGTCCGTGAACTGATCGTTGAACAGCTTGTCGGGCGGCCAACCTGTTGCCGAGCCCATCATCGGTCTACAGCTTCCGGGCCGTTAACCTACTCTCACTCACGGCCAGAAGCTGGCCTTGGCTTATCGCCGTCGAATATCCGCCTTCGGTAGGCAAAAAGCCCTCTAGGGTGTTTTCAGTTCGGAGCCAAAGCACCGAAGCGATACGCAGCGGTCACGCCACCATCCATGAGGAAGTCGCTGCCCGTGATGAAAGCGCCGTCAGGCCCCATGAGCAAGGCGGCCACGTTGGCGACTTCATCCGGTGTGCCTGCTCGTCCCACGGCACACGCTTCGATCATGTGCCGGTAGCCTGCGCCGCGAGGACCGTTCAATTCGTCACGGGCCAAAGGCGTGATGATGATGCCGGGGCTGATGGTGTTGATCCGTGCGCCGCGCTGCCCCCAGCGCACGGCTTCGGCCATCACCCGCAAGGCATTGCCGCGCTTGGACAGTTGATACGCGTGCAGCGTGTCCTTGACCTGACCAGGCTGCAGCATGTCGAGTTGCAGCAGTTGCTCCGTAGGGGTCATGGCCAATGCCTTGTCCTGCTCTGGCGTCAATGCGGGAAGCCGGTGGCCGGACTGGGATGAGATCACCACGCCGGCGCCCCCTTCAGCGATGACCTCGCCGAAGCACTCCAGCAGCAAGGCCGTGCCATACAGGTCCACGTGCAGAATGCGTTCGATGGGCGCCTGCGATGGCGAGACACCTGCTGCGTGAACCAACCCTGTGATGCGCCCGAGCTGCGTCACGTGGTTCACCAGGGATTGGACGGATTCGCGAGAAGCGATGTCCACGGCGTGTGCGCTGACATCGAATCCTGCGTTCGCCAACGCGTCTGCGGCCTGCTGCGAGTTTTCCTGTGTCAGGTTGGCGATGACCAAATGCTTGCCCGCACCAATGCGCCTGGCGATGGCCTGGCCGATGAATCCCGCACCGACAACAACAACGATCTCTTTCATTTCTGGCTCCTTTGCCTGTGACTTAATTCGCTTGGCCAGTGAAGTCGGCACGGTATTGCTCGTCCGATACGTGTTCTATCCAATCTGGGATGGCTCCATGGATGGGTGTCGATGTGGCGAGCAGCCGTTCATAGTCTTCCTTCACACGCGCGGGTTCAGATACCAACGGCATGTTGGGCTCGTCCAAGATGCCGTCCAGCGCCTCGGGCTGGTCCACCAGCAGCGCGCCGAACAAGCTGTCCAGATCGCTCTGGGCTGCGCCGCGCTCGGCCACCAGTTCCAGTGTCTTGTTCCTGGCTGCATCCGAAGTGAGGCTGTGCACCAGGACCTGGGCGATTTGCTGTCGCGCCACCACGCCATCGCTGGGGTCGCCCGCCTGGCGCTTGTCCCCTTGCAGGAATACCAGGCGATGCTGGTCTGCGGCGTTGTAGTCAAACCAACCGGGGCGAACGACGGTGTAAGGCATGCCACTGGCGCGGACCAGGCGCTCGCCCCGGCGCTTCCAATCGTGCGCTTGCGTGGACCGGTTGTAGGCACCGTCCCGATTGGTCGCACCGATGGATGTCATCAAGGCCACGCGAACGGATCGCCCACCCAAGGCCTGCAGGATGTTGCGAACGGCGCCGTAGTCCACCTGTTCGACACCGTTGCGGCCACCGCCGTTGGCACCATGTGTGAAGACGATGGCGTCCACGCCTTCCACGGCTGGCAACAAGGTGTCCACCCTGGTCAAGTCGCCTTCGATACGCTGCGCGGCAGAGGCCAGCGCACGGGCGCGGCTGGCATCCCGAACGAGCGCACGAACCACATGGCCACGACGCAAGGCCTCGTCCACCACGAGTCGCCCGATGCTGCCGGTGGCGCCCACCACCAGGACGTTCAGCACGGGTGTATGGGTTTTTGTTGTCATGCCGTCACCTCTTCCTGGAGTGAAGCCATGTCGATCACGAAGCGGTACTTCACATCCGACTTGAGCATGCGTTCATAGGATTCGTTGATGTCCTGGATGCGGATCATTTCGATGTCCGAGTGGATGCCATGCTGGCCACAGAAGTCGAGCATCTCTTGTGTCTCGGCGATGCCACCGATGAGCGAGCCGGCCAGGCCCTTGCGGCTGAAGACCAGGGGGCCTGTGTTGAAGTCGTCCAGGGGCCCCAGGTAACCCACCATCACGATGGTGCCACCAGACGCGAGCGTGGGCACATAGGGGTTCACGTCGTGCTTGTACGGCACCGTGTCCACGATCAGATCGAACTGACCCGCTGCTGCGGCCATCTGTGCCTGATCGGTTGAGATGACAATGTGGTCGGCACCCAGACGACGTGCATCGGCCTCTTTGCCTGGCGAGCGGCTGAAGAGCGTGACCTCTGCGCCCATGGCCTTGGCCAGCTTCAGCCCCATGTGGCCCAGGCCGCCCAGGCCCACGATGGCCACTTTGCTGCCTGGCCCCACGTTCCAGTGGCGCAGTGGTGAGTAGGTGGTGATGCCGGCGCACAGCAAGGGCGCTGCCCCGGCGAGGTCCAGCGCATCGGGTACCTTGAGCACGAAGTGCTCGGCCACCACGATCTTTTCGCTGTAGCCGCCATGGGTGCGCGTTCCGTCGATGGGGTCGGTGCCGTTGTAGGTGTAGGTCGCACCGTTTTCGCAATACTGCTCCCAGCCTTTGCCGCAAGCACCGCAGTGGCGGCAGGACTCGACCATGCAGCCCACACCGACACGGTCGCCCGCCTTGAAGCGGGTCACCTCAGGCCCGACCTCCAGCACGCGCCCCACGATTTCGTGGCCGGGCACCATGGGGTACTTGGCG